>JAQWRC010000373.1 GCA_029243925.1 Phycisphaerales bacterium | reverse complement strand
CAGTGCATGAACGAGGACGCTACGCCCTGGTTGAATCCGGCGGTGGAGTTCGGGTGATCGCCAGTGCTCTGGTGGATACCGTCATGGCCGCCGCAGGGCACGAGGGTGCCCGTGTGCTGGCCGAATGTGACGGGTCCGCATTGCTGGGGCTGACCTACGACCATCCCTACTGTGATCGGACCAGTCCCATCGTCGCCGCCGACTACGTGACGTTCGAGGATGGCACCGGACTGGTGCATACGGCCCCTGGACATGGCACTGATGACTACTTCACGGGTATTCGCGAAGGACTCGACGTCTACTGTCCGGTGCAGGGTGACGGAACCTACGACGAGACGGTCCCCGAGTGGCTGCAGGGGTGCAGCATCTGGGATGCGAATCAACTGGTCGTCGATCGCTTGAACGCCAGTGGGCACCTGCTGCATCACCACGACTACCTGCACAGTTATCCGCATGACTGGCGATCGGGTACGCCCGTCATCTTCCGATCCACCGAACAATGGTTCATCTCCGTGAGCGAGGCGACTCGTTCCGGTGGTGCATCACTTCGCGATCAGGCCATGGCGACGACTGAGTCCGACATCACCTTCATTCCCGAATGGGGTCGCAATCGCATGCGTGGCATGCTTGAGTCGCGCCCCGATTGGTGCATCTCGCGTCAGCGTTCATGGGGACTTCCCATTCCCGCCTTCACGACCGAGTCCGGAGAGATCATTCTGACCGCCGCATCCACTCGAGCCGTGGCTGACGCGGTCGGCGAGCGGGGCAGTGACGCCTGGTTCACCGAGACGCCCGAGCAGCTGCTTGCGACCTGGGATGTCGCGGCCGACCCAGATGTGCCCGCGGGAGTCACCGTCGAATCGCTGGCCAAGACCTACGACATCTTCGACGTGTGGTTCGAGTCCGGATCATCCTGGAATGCCGTCATGCGACGCCGCGGACTTGGCTATCCGGTTGATTTGTATTTGGAAGGATCTGATCAGCACCGCGGGTGGTTCCAGCTGTCGTTGCTGCCTGGCCTGGGCGCAACGGGACACTCGCCGTTCAAGACGGTGCTGACGCATGGTTTCGTCAATGACCGCCAGGGCAAGAAGATGAGCAAGTCTCAGGGCAACGCCCTCGATGTGGACACGCTGCTTGAATCCTTCGGCGCCGATGTGTGTCGGTGGTGGGTGAGTTCACTGGCGTATGAGAACGATGTCCGTGCGGATGAAGAACTGTTCCAGCTGGCGGGCGAAAGTTATCGAAAGGTTCGCAACACGCTTCGATTCCTGCTGTCGAACCTCGGTGACTTCGACGCCGGGTCCATGCGAATCACGGAGCTGCCGCCTGCGTCCATCGATGCATGGGCGATGTCACAGGCCGCCGAGCTGCAGCAGACTGTTCGGGCGGCGTATGAACGATGTGATTTCCGCCGCGCTCATTTGGCGATGTTCGACTTCTGCAATGAAACACTGTCGGCCGTCTACTGCGTGGCGGTCAAGGATCGCCTCTACTGCGACCGAGCAGATGCACCTCGCCGCCGCTTGACCCAGACGGTACTGCACGACATTGCTGAAATGCTGTGCCGGTTACTGGCGCCAATTCTTCCACATACGGCCGATGAATCCTGGCGCGACCTGCACGGTGATGCGGCCTGTGTTCATCTGGAAACATACCGAGACCATGCCGCCGACTGCGATGCCCATTGGCCGCAAGTGATGGCCGTCCGTGACGAAGTGCTCAAGGCGATGGAAGAGGCCAAGGCACGCGGCATCGAGAAGCCGCTGGATGCCGGTGTCGTCCTCCCAGACCCCGATGGCATGCTTGCGGCCTTCGAGTCTGAACTGGCGGATCTCTTCGGTGTCTCCCGGGTGACGTTGGATGCTTCCACCGAATCGATCGAGATCCAGGACCTCCGCGAGGAGCCGGCTTGCCAGCGTTCATGGCGACGTGATTCGTCCGTGGCCGAGCGAGCCAACGGTTGTCTGCTGTCCGATCGCGACTGGGATGCGGTCCAGGCCCACGCGTAGAGCAGGCACGACGAAAACCGAACACAAAAAGAACGCGGCCCCCGGACGAATCCGAGGGCCGCGTGACGTATTGACTCAATCCTCAGTGCTGGTCAGGACCAGTTCTGCAGGATGGCCAGCAGGTCGAGCACGTCGACGACACCGTCACCGGTGATGTCTGCATTGCTGCAGCCTTCAGCTGGGCATGTGCCCCAGTCGGCGATGACCAGCAGCAGGTCGAGTACGTCGACGGTGCTGTCGCCATTGAGGTCGCCGGGGGTCGGCGGGTTGATGATGACCACGTCTTCTTCGTCGCTGACCTCACCGTTGATGATGACCTCGTTGGCGTACACCTTGTGGCCGTTGGTGTCGAGGTAACCGTCGACTACGAGCGTGTCGCAGTAGAAGGCTTCACGAGCATCCTGACCGAGGTTGTCGTTGTCATGCGTATCGACCAGACGTGCTGAGGAGAGGCTGTCGATGCGGAGCGTACCCAGCGGGAAGTTGCCCGCTACGCCCTGCTCGAGGCCGTCTTCGGCGTTGCCGAGGTCGGTGCCCATGACTTCGATGTCCTGTACGCCATCGGTACGACCGGTGGTGTGCAGTTCAGCCAGGCTCATGTGGAAGTTGGCCGAATCGTTGATGGCCAGGTTCACATGTCCGCCGATGCGGATTGCCCAGTACTCGTGCGGCATGGTGAGCTTGGCTGCTGGACCGGCGTTGTAGCTGCCGATCACGTTGAGGCCGTCACCAGGCTGGGTTTCATCGCCGCCACGAAGGCCGGGGCCTTCGTCGATGTCACCGTTGATCGTGCCGTTGTTGGTCAGCTCACCGGTGAGGTAGTACACGCCACGGAGGATGTTGACCGTGCCGTCGTTGAAGAG
>JAQWRC010000372.1 GCA_029243925.1 Phycisphaerales bacterium | reverse complement strand
GCACGGCGCCGCAGCCGGCATCGCCACAGCTCAGGCCGTCGTTGAATGTGCCGCCGAGTTCGGAGCACTCGAAGTCGTAGAGATCGTCGTAGCAGATGCTGGTGGCATCACAATCGCCGACGCAGCAGGCGCCAAGCGGAGGACAGGTTTCCTCGATGGTGTTGCCGCCGTCGTCGGTGTACGGATCATAGTTCTCGTCGATGTTTCCACCGGAGTTGCCGCACATGAGCGTGTCGCGGATGGTCAGGAGTGTTCCACCGGAATTCCGGAGGCAGGGGCCCGGGCTTCCGTTGTCTGTGAACGTGCAGTCATCGATCAGCGTCGTTTCAAAATCACCATTGAAGAAGGTGGAGGGGACATGCGCGGACGTGGAGTTCTGGGTGAAGACGCAGCGTGTGAGCGTCGTGACGCAGCCCTCTTCGGCGGAATCCGATGTCATTCCGAATGCACCCGTTCTCCAACTCGCATGGTTCTGGTTGAACTGGCAGTCGGTCCAGGTGGTGATACTGGCATCCCGGAGGTAGACGGCGCCACAGGCGGCCGCCTGGTTGTTGGAGAACGTGCAATCTGAGACGTCGGCTGACGTGCCGAGCAGGGCGATGCCGGCTCCGACGCCGACTTCATCGTCCGTGGTGTTCAGGGTGAAATCACAGTTGGTGATCAGCAGATCGATGCCACAGTTCGAGTGAATCGCGCCGCCGTGATTGGTGCAATTGTTCTCGCTGAACGAGCAGGAGTCGATGACGATGCCTGCCCCGCAGGCATCAATACCGCCGCCGTTGTCGGTCGCGTTGTTGGCAATGATGATGCAGTCTCGCAGCTCAACCGAGCAGTCATTGAGCAGGATGCCGCCGCCGTTGTCGGCATATCCATTTGTAAAGGTCAGGCCTTGGATGACCGTGCCGTTGTCACCGCAGCCGTCACCGATGAGGCCCCTGCGTTGAGATTGCGCATTGATGATGGTGTTCTCGGCTCCGCCGATTCCGGTCATCGTGATGCCGTGGGCCGGAAGCGTGATGACGCTGTCTCCGTCGCCGGGGTAGGTGCCTGCCATGACGCTGATGGTCATGCCGTCGTAGGAGGCATCGATCGCGCCTTGAATACTGGTGAACTGGCCGTTGGCTGGATCGTCGATTCCGTTGCCGTCGACCGTGACCTTGTCGAAGCAGTCGATCTGATCGCACGTCTGCTGCTCGAAGTAGAAGCCGGTGCAGTCCACAGAATTCGTGATCACGCAGATGTCGAGCCCGGTGCAGCAGGCGCCGGTGCCGGCCGGTGGGAGGCATTCGTCCGGTATGCCGTTGCAGTCGGCATCAGTGGCCAGGCCCAGAGCGATCTGCTCGATGTCGACCATGCCGTCGCCGTCGCAGTCGGCGCCCCATTCGACGATGTAGCCGACGATCGAATTTCCGCTGTACAGATTCCTCAGGTCATTCCAGATCTTCTCAGGTTGAGGTCCGGTGCAGCTGTAGTAGTGGAGGTACGGCTCATCATTATCGGCGTTGTCTTCGCCGCTGGGCTGGTCGCAACCCCAGTTCGTCCAGTCCCATGGTTCGCCGGTCAGCCATTCCCAGTCCTCGTTGATGTTGTCGCCGGTGCGTATCCCACCGAGTGCGGGGCCATGGCCGCCACCGGCCGAGAAGTCCCAGAGTTCTGGGCGTGAGGCGATGTTGTCGTAGATGAAGTCGTTTTCCGCATCCGTCACGGGCGTGGCGAGCGTTCCGCCAATGTTCTGAGCCGCGGCCTGCATCGCGGTCCAACTGAAGATTGGATCATTCTGAACGATTCCGGTGTACCAGTGCCCGAGTGCGTCATCGCCCTCAGTCCACTGCACGGCGCCGCATGCCGTTTCGCTGCAGGTCTGAATCGCATTGAATGTGCCGCCGAGATCCGTGCACTCCGATTCATCGAGATCCTCGAAGCAGAGGGTGGTGCCGACGCAGAGATCGATGCAGCAGGAGTTGGTGGGGGCCAGGCAGTTGTCCGGAGTACCGTTGCAGTCGAGGTCGAGCAGCGTGCCATCAAGGATCTGGCCGTAGTCGACGATGCCGTCATCGTTGCAGTCGGTGGACCATTCGATGAGGTAGAAGTTGATGTCACTGCTATCTTCGTCGTGATCATCCCAGCCGAAACCTTCGTCGATCTGATTGGAAACGGACAAGTAGCCTTCGCCGCCATTTGGCTGGTTGCTATGCCAGTTCGTATCCGTCCATGGCGAGCCATCGATCCATGACCAGCCCTCTGTTGGATTGCTGCCCTCTGCCTGTGTTGCACCGGTGTAGACGCGATTCCAGGCAATGCCGGGTTCTTCAAGTGGGACGAGCTGCGAAATGAACTCGTCTTCCAACTGGGTGTCGTGGCTGCACAGGTCTCCGCCCACCGCGATCGCGGCGTCACGGCATGCGTTCCAACCGCCCACCTTTTCAACCAGTTGATACCAGTGCCCGTTGCCACCGTCCTCGATAGTCCACTGCACCGGGCCGCAATTGATGTCGGCGCAGCTCGCGCCATCAGTCCACTCGCCGCCGAGGTTGTCGCACTGAATCTGGTAGACGTCGTCGAGGCACTGGCCCAGGCTGCCGCAATCACTCACGCAGCAGGCGCCAAGTGAAGGGCAGATTGAGGTGAAGATCGAGCTGTTGTTGACGTTGATGTAGTTGCCGCTGTCCTGTGATTCAGAGTTTCCGCAGACGAGGGTTGCTTCGAGTGAGGGTGTGCCGGAACAATAGAACCCTCCGGGACTGCTGGTAGCCGAATTGCCGGTGATGACGCATCGCAGGAAGTACGACTGGTCACCGTTGTGTGAGTAGACGCCGCCGCCCAGATCCCCATTGGCGGTGTTGCCGGAAATGACGGTGTCGACAAGCAGAGCGTTGGTGCTATTGAGCGTCACTCCGACTCCTGCACCCTTGGGCGAGTCGTTGTCGGAAATGATGCAGTTGGTCAGGGTTGCGTCACCTCCCTGGAGGTACACGCCGGCACCCTCGTAGTATGCATCGTTGGACGTGAACGTGCATGCGTCGATCAGTGCACTGCTGTTCTCGATGTATGCCCCGCCGCCCTGAATGGAAGCATTGTTGTCTGAAATGATGCAGTTGCGGATCGTGGGGCTGCACGCAAGGAGTCTCATGCCGCCTCCGTAGCCTGT
>JAQWRC010000357.1 GCA_029243925.1 Phycisphaerales bacterium | reverse complement strand
TCAGGGAGTTTGCGGAATCCATTACGCATGAACTCGATCTCATCCATGAAGGTCGCAATACGGACATCTTCCGGCGCAATCTTCAGGAGGGGGAGCAGGCATGGTTCCCGCTGGTGTACTGGGATATCACGACTCGCCGTGTCCTTGGACTTGAAGAGATTGAGGGACTGCCACTTTCGCATTGGCGCGAAGAGAATCTGAGCAAGGCTGAACGCGAACAACTTGTTCGCAACGGTGCGTTCACGGTACTTCGCCAGGTACTTGAAATCGGTTTCTTCCACGCAGATCCGCATCCCGGGAATCTCTTCAGATTGAAGGATGGCCGAATCTGCTTTATCGATTGCGGCATGGCGGGACGCGTCGACGAGGAAACGACGCGTGAGCTGGCCATGCTGATTCATGGTGTCGCATCCAGTGACATCGACAAGGTCTATGAAGCATTCATCACCTTGGGACAAGTGGATGAGTCACAAGCGGATGTCCGGGAGATTCGTCGGGATCTTCAGGGATTTCTCGATCAGTTCACCAACGTGAGTTTCAGTCAGATCGAAATGTCCGCAGTCCTCGGTGCATTCACGGAAGGGCTGCGAAAGCATCACATTCAATGTCCCAGCGACATCGTCATGATGATCAAGGCGCTGACCACCATCGAAGGGGTGGCCCAGGATCTCGATCCCGAGTTCGACCTCATCGGTTTTGCAAAGCCGCATGTCGAGAGTCTCATCAAACGCCAGTACAGCTTCAAGGCGATACGCCGACGTGTGCAGCGCAATGCCGGTGATTGGTTGAAGTTGCTGGAGACGCTTCCATCGAATCTGTACCACCTTTCAGATCGAATCAGACGAAACGAGATGTCGATGCATCTGGAAGTCGGCGGCATCGAGGAGTTGAACACCACCGTGCGACATTCCAGTCGTCAGGTGTCCTACTCGCTTCTTGTGGCGGCGATGATCATGGCTTCATCAATACTCGTGCTCGCTGACCGTGAGGGCAACACGCTCCGATGGATTGGCGGCTTCGGGTTCCTGATGTCCTTCGGCCTTGCGGTGTTGATTTTGCTGGAGAGTTTCCTGCACCGGAAGAAGTAGTCGTGATCAGAAATCCCAGGTGACGCCGACCGTGCCGAGCAGATCGTAGTGCTTGTCCTCGGAACTGACTTCACTCTGAAACTGATATTTGATGCCCAGAGCCAGTGAGATTCCTTCGAATCCATCGAGGTGCATTGGAATCTTCCAGTTCAGATTTGCGTCGAATCGGTATTCCATATTCTTGTCAAGAGCGGGGTAGTACGTCGCGTCGGCTGCCAGTGTCTGCCCATTGCCCATGCCAAGTTGGAGTATTCCGCCGAGTTCTCCTTCTGCAACAAGACTTGTTTCAGGACCAGCGAACTCCTTGCGGGGGCCAGCGCCAATGCGGCCATCGAGTTGCAACGTATCGACCCAGAGTGTCGGAGTCGTTTGCCGTGAAAGATCGAAGAAGCGATATTGACCACCCGCGTGTGCGGAGATCCGCTGTTCCCACGTATTGAACTCGGACCAGTCGAAATCACCAGTGGCGAAGATGCCCCACTTCGAATCCTTGATCTTCCACAGCTGGTTTGCGCTCAGGTTGTACCAGCTCTGGTTCGTTTCGCCTCCTGCACTTGAGAAGCGGTAGAACGTCGAAATGCTCGTCTTTTCCATGTCGGTATCCCGAGTGAATGTGAGCTGGGTGAACAGGCTGGCATTCTGGCTGGTCCCTTCGTTGAGACTTCCGGCAAGAGTGAATGCGCCTTTCCAATCGGAATCGACTTTCTGCTTCGGCACCTTGGCGGCCTCCGGCTCGGTCGGAGCGGCGGCTGCATTCTTGTCCTGTACCGGGGCAGTTCCCGTCCCCACAGTGCCAGGGGCATGCAGCGGCTTGCCATTGATGGAGCGAATGCTGCTCGCTGGAATGGTCATTGTTCCGAGAATCGGGTGATCGAGTATGACTGAATCGCCATCGACACGTGCCGAAGTCACTTCAAGCAGTTCACCGCTGACGAGTTTGACGGGTTCGTTGCCCGAGGCCGTGCATGAAATCAGCAGGGTTGCGAGTAGAACTGCGATGGTTCGGATGTGCATGATCGGACTTTCCCAATGTAGTGTTCCGGACGCGTGATGTGTTCGAGGATGGCTGCCCATAGTGGGCCTTCCACACCATTCATTTCTGGTCAGCATGCCGTGATGCTTCATCGCGATCCCACGGCTTGTGCCATGATGCAATGTCTGTTGATCGAAACGATGCTCGGCATCCATAGCATACAAGGTGTGTACTTGCGAAAAGAAGAATGCACACGTCCACGAACAGCACGATCGACATGCCGATGAGCAGAAGAATGTTGTCGGCAAAGCCAAGTAGGGCGACCAGCGCCAGGGCGAAGGCGAGCAGGACGACGAATCCCGTGATCTGCGGGAAGGCCTTGCGGCGGTAGATGTCACTTCTGCAGAGCAGGCAGCGTCGCAGATGACCTTGGTCGTCCAGAGCCTGGTCCCAATCGAGGAACACGTCACGCTCCTCCTCGGCCGTTCGAGCCCGGGTGGGTCGCCGAGTTGGGTCGACTTCGAGCGTGCAGGCACGCCGCTGGCCGTCTGGCGGGAGGACAATTCGCATTCTTGAATGGTACGGGAGCCAGCAGTGGGCTTGCCAACTGGTGCCGACTCTCCGATGATCAGGCCTATGACTGATTGGGCACATCATCTCTCTGGCCGCTTTATCGTATTTGATGGCCCGGACGGCTCTGGGAAGACAACCCAGTTCCACCGATTTGTCGCATGGTGTGAAGCCAATGGCGTTGCGGTGCAGCCAGTGCGAGAACCCGGCGGCACCTCCATCGGAGAGCAGGTCCGCGACATTCTGCTGGATTCCAAGAACATCGAAATGACCGTGCAATGCGAGTTGCTCCTGTACATGGCCAGTCGAAGCCAACTGGTTCAGGAGCGCATAGAGCCGTCATTGGAACGTGGCGAACTGGTTCTTGCCGACCGTTTCATTTCTTCGACGTTGGCGTATCAAGGCATGGCAGGCGGACTTGGTGACGACGCGATTCGCGTCGTCGCTGACATCGCTGTTGCGGGGAGATGGCCGGATTGCCTTGTCATCTTCGATGTGGATGAAGCAGTTGCCGCTTCCCGTCGTGATACATCTCCTGATCGCATTGAGAGCAAGGGCGTGTCGTATCACGAGCAGGTTCGCCGCGGTTATCTCGAGCAGGCCAGATCCGACCCCGAGCGCACGATCCTCATCGATGCTTCTGCGGATGAGGACTCGGTTTTCGAAGTGCTGCTGAAATCTCTTGAAACGTGGATCCAATCCGCTGCATCCGTGTAATGGATCAGTCGTCTGCAATCGGTTCCCATGGTTTGCCCGTGGCATCCAGTACGGACTGAACGACCTGCTTCATGTCGCTCGTCTTGCGGTACGTCTTCTTTTGTACAGCGGCTCCGGAACCGTGCTCAATGATGCCATCGAGGTAGCCCAGTTCCTTTGCACACCCGAGCCGATCAGCCCATGGAGCGCAGTGATCCACGAGGCGCCGTGCGACTTGTCTTGCGGGCACGGCCAGCATCGTGTCGAAGTCGACGAAGTTGGCTTCCATCCCGTAGCGCGCCGCCTGCCATTTGTTCTGGCGTGCGATCATGGGATGTGAATCGTAGAGGTAGGCACCGCGATCGATATCCTCGGAGATGCCGGCCACGATGCATTGGACGACTGCAACCAGTCCCAGGAGGTGCTTCATACAGATGGGCGTGTCCATGATCCGCAATTCGATTGTTCCGAAGTGTGGACACGGTCGAACATCCCACCAGATTTCCTGCGCGGTGTGGATGAAGCCCGTCGACATGAGGTGCTCGATGAGCCAGTTGTATTCCGACCAGTTCCGAAGCGTTTCCGGCTGGCCGGCCGTGGGCAGCGACTCCATCAGTTTTGATCTGTAGGAGCTCAGCCCAGTATCAATTCCGCCCCAGTGGGGGGAGTTGGAGGAGAGGGCCAAGAGAGTCGGAAGATGGCGCAGCAATCGGTCGCCCATCTGGATGGCCTTGTCACCGCTGTCGACACCGATGTGCACGTGGAGGCCGAAGACGACAAGTCGTCGTGCGACATACTGCATGGTCTGCATGAGCCATTCGTATCGCTCTCCGGGAGAAAGCAGTTGATCGCCCCAGTTGCTGGATGGGTGCGTGCCACTCCAGAGAAATGTCTGCCCATTCGCTTCTGCAATGTCGTATCCCCATTTGAACTTCTCGGCAAAGTCCGCGCGGACATCTTCGACGGTATTGCATACTCCGGTATTGAACTCGCAGTAGGACTGCATGAACTCATGCTTGACGGCGTCATTCCATTTTTCCGGACAGGCATCAAGTATGCAGTCGATCTTGTTTGAGAGCTCAAGGGTGTTGCGATCAATGAGACCAAGCTCGATCTCGACACCGATGGTGTGTTCAGGCGATGGAATGAATTTACGCGGCATGGTTCATCTGCCTTGGAGAAAGGGGAATGGCCGCACTGTACACGAAGCAGCTACGCCGGGATCACGGCTGAACACAAAGCAGTACGAGCTAGAAATCGGGTTCCGACGACCAGGGCGGCTTCATTGAAATCAAAGTGTGGAGAGTGCAGTGGATGGCGGGCATTTGGATCCTGAAAGGCTGCGCCAAGTCGGGCCATGGCACCTGGGACGACCTTCTGGTAATACGCGAAGTCCTCGCCACCAAGGCTGGGCATTTCAATGAGCTGGACGTGTTCTCGGCCGACCACATCCTCAGCTGCTTGCCACATGCGTTCCACCACCTCGATGTCGTTGTTCGTTGCTGGTGACGAATGGGGGAATTCTACCTTTGAAGTGCACCCCGTGGTGGCGGAGATGCCACGCACGACTTCGGTCAACATCTTCTGAACCTGAAGTTGGTCGACGTCACGTGATGTCCGAAGTGTCCCACAAATTTCAGCTGTATCGGGAATCGCATTATGCGCCTTGCCCGCATGCAGTGACGTCACGGTCAAGGCCAGTGGGTAGCGGCTGTCCATGCTTCGTGGGCAGAGCTGGTACATCAGTGAAACCATGTTCACTGCTGCGGGAATTGGATCGATGCTTTGGTAGGGACGAGCGGAATGCCCGCCGTCTCCATTGACGATGATGCGGAATGAAACGCAGTTGGCCGTGATGGGCCCGGCCTTCAATCCGATGCTGCCGCATTCAAGGTAAGGGTCGACATGCACGGCGAGAATACTTCGTACACCCTCAACGGCATGCTGCCTGATCATGTCTTGCGCGCCGGTGCCATCCTCTTCAGCCGGTTGAAAGATGAATCGAATGTTGGCTTCCGAACCGAGCAGGCGAAGTGCTTCGACATGTTCATGCATCGCCATCGCGGCATGGAGCGCCATGGTCGTATGGGCATCATGTCCACAGGCGTGGCAAAGCCCATCGTTTGCAGAGCGCCAATCGGTTGATTTCTGGTCTTGAATCTGAACGCAATCCAGATCCGCACGGATCGCGATGTACTGGCCCTTTGGCGCCCCAAGATCTATATCGAGCAGCAGACCCCGGTCATCCTCAAGCAGCACTGGTTCGATCCCCGCCGTCCGCATCGTTTCAACGACCCGAAGGGTGGTGCGATACTCCTCGCCGGATGCTTCGGGGTGCCGATGGAGATCACGTCTGAAGGCGATCATGTTTTTTTCCGCTTCGGCGATTGAGTGGGATACGGCGTTCCACCATGGTGCATGAATGTCATGTGCAGTTGCGTTTTTCATGTATTTGCAGCGTACCCCGTTGTGCGTACAACGCAACTGCCTATCGTCGCCTCAGTGACACGGAGGTGGAAATACCTGTATTCTTCCACTCCTCCGAAGATGGAGCGAGGATCGATTTGAACGGCATGGAACGTGCTCGAACACCCTGGATGACAGCTATCGGGATCATGAATATCGTGATCGGAACGATCGTGCTTATGCTCGTTGCGGTGATCATGTCCGGGTGGCTTGGGCTTTCACGAGCGATGCAGACAATCGATTCGAGTCTCGAAGCCGCAGGCAATCGCCAGTTCTTTACGGAGCACGTGTCGCAACTTGCCGATCAGGCCGGGATTGAATTCCAGCTGGCGTATTCATACTTCCTGCCGGATGGTCTTGTCAGCGGGAGTCTTGCGTTGGCATTGATCGTTTTGGGCATCGGCACGCTTCGGATGTCACGCTGGGCTCGCATGCTGAGCATCGTCTGGAGCATCATCTGCATGGTTTGGTGCGTATTCATGTCGCTACTTGAGCCGGTTGATTTCGAGGCCTGGGGCATCTTGCTCCTGCTGTATCCGATCACGCTGCTGTATCTTTTCAATACGAGCCATTGGAAGCTCGTGTTTGGACAAGCGCGTTGAAGAGGTGATCAGGACCACTGCAGGGCGATCTTGCCGAACTGCTCACCTGATTCGAGTCTGGCCCACGCCGCGGGGGCATCTGCAACATCATGCACGGAATCCAAGATGGGCTTCAGGTGACCGGCCGTGAAGAGCGTCAGTATGGATCGGAACTCATCCATATCGCCCATCGTCGAGCCGAGGATTGAGAGCTGGTTCCAGAAGACGCGGGCAAGATCCGTCGTCGCCATAGGTCCACTCGTACATCCACAGGTGACGAATACGCCACCTCGAGCAAGTGATTTCAGGCAGGACTCATGAACGGCCTGCCCGACTGAATCAATGCAGGCATGCACGCCGCGTTTCCCGGTGAGCCCTCGCATGGAACGTGACCAGTCTTCTCCGGTATCGAGCACGCCATCGTCAGCTCCAAGCTCAATGGCACGGTCAAGTTTCCACTGGTGGCGGGACGTCACCAAGACGGTGCAACCCAGCCATTTGAGAATGGCCAGACTGGAGAGTGCAACGCCGCCACCGATACCGGTAACCAGTACGGTCTGTCCTGCTTGGACACCTGCTTTTGTCGCGATCATTCTCCAGGCGGTCAAGGAAGACAGGGCAAAGGCCGCTGCTTCGACCGGATCGGCGTCTCCGACGTCCAGCACGTTGGCTGCCGGTGCGGTGAACATGGCTTGATGTGTTCCTGGACCCGCTTCGCCCAGCA
The DNA here is from genome assembly GCA_029243925.1 of Phycisphaerales bacterium. Lineage (GTDB taxonomy): Bacteria > Planctomycetota > Phycisphaerae > Phycisphaerales > SM1A02 > SP202. Next base: position 1,687 of record JAQWRC010000357.1, on the reverse strand, counting down.
TGTGAAGGTGGGCAGCGGCGGGGGAATGATCTGGATGCGGCGGATCAGCTTGGGGGACAGCGGCGTTGAGGACCACGCGTCGGCCGATCCAATGTTCATCGACACCATCTCCCACGGCTTCAACCCGTCCGCAGCCATCGCTTCCGCCGATGCGAGGATAGGTATCGATTCCAGGCAGCCCACGGCCCACCCAGAGGTCAAGATGGTTCAGTGCGCTGGCTTCAGTGCGAACCAACACCTCTCCGGCGGCTGGAGCGGGTTCCGGCCAGTCATCAACGACCGCAACGTTCGGTGTTACGGGATCGCCTTGGGCTGTAATGGTGATCGCACGCATCGGGTCACTCTCCCTGAAAGTCAGCAGGATCCGCCATAGCGCAGCAGCAGATCACGGGTGTATTCAACGCCACGGATTTCCTCGTGGTCATTTCCTTCGTATTCGACTCCGATCCAACCACGGTATCCGGCATCCTTGACGATACCCAATGTGCGTTTGTAGTCGGTGCCGGTTTCATCTCCCTGCTCATCAAAGGAATGGCTCTTTGCACTGACTGCTTTTGCATACGGCATCAGTTCGGTCATGCCGAGATAGCGGTCGTATTGTTCCTTCGTGTCCCAGTCGAGCATGAAGTTGCCGAAGTCGGGCAATGTACCGAATCTTGGATTGTCCACCGTTCGCATGAGCGAACTCAGCCAGGCGCCATTGCTTGAGTTTCCGCCGTGATTTTCGATCAGTACATTCATTTCAAGGGCGTCGGCGTGAACGAGCAGGCTGGTCATTCCCGCGGCGCACAGAGCCAGTTGTTCGTCTGGAGACCCCTCTGAAACGGCATTGACACGGATCGAGTGGCACCCGATCGCCTTTGCGATGTCGAGCCACTTTCTGTGGTTGGCAACGGCTTGTTCTCGTATCGCCTGGTCGGGCGCACCAAGCGGCCCCGCTCCGTCAACCATGATGAGCAGGCTTTCCACGCCTGCATCCTCGGCTCGCTTGCGGAGTTCAGCCGGAAAGGAGGCGTCATCGACTCGATCTCCATAGAAGGAGTTGACGTACTCAACCGCATTGATTCCAAACTTCTCGCGCGTAAATGCGGGAAAGTCCATGGGATCAAGTTCATCTGCGCGAAGCATGCGATGCAGTGACCATTGTGCGAGTGAAATCCGAAACCACGTTTCTGTGCTCATGCCGTCTTCCATAGATTCGATTGGTGTGGAGCGCACCGGCGTTCACCCGCCGTGCGCGAGAAATGCGATGGGCGCCGCCAGCGACGCGCCCAGAGTATGTTTCAGGAAACGTCGCCGGTCAGTCTCGCGGTCCGAAGACGATGTGTTCATGATGCATCCGCTTCGGGCGTGCCTTGCGCATCATCGTCGTCCGACTCCTCGGGCGTTTCGAGGACAACGTGGAATCCGATGGTGGGCTCATCGGTTTCCTCATCGGGTTCGATCTGGGCTTGCGCGAGTACGCTGCTGATATCCGCGACCTGCGCACTGCTGAGTGGCATTGAGACCACGCGATCTGCGCGGATCCCCGAAGCGATCGTCGTCAGCACGGCGACGGCATCCGGATCTTCCAGTGCAGCCAGAACATGTTCTCCGACCTGGCGCTCAATGGTGCTGAGGTGGGTGACAAAGTGCGAGTCCTTCTTTTGCTGTTCATCATTCATGCCAGTACCTCCCGGGCATAGTG
>JAQWRC010000342.1 GCA_029243925.1 Phycisphaerales bacterium | reverse complement strand
CCCGGATGGGAAACCTTGGTATGCCCGCGGGCAGCACATCGACTCGGCGTTGGGGGTCCGTCGTTGTCGCGACCGTCTGGTTCCACGCACCTTTCGGAGGTGGCCTTGGCGATCACCAGCTGTGGTCAGCTGGCTTTCTTCTTCGCGGCACTCGCTTTCTGTCTGTTGAGCCTTACGGCTTCACGAATCATCACGATGCTCTTCGGGGGACCTGGAATAGTTCCCTTGACGAGGAGCAGATTATTTTCAATATCGATTGAGATCACCTCAAGGCTGCGTGCGGTCATGCGCTCTGCGCCCATGTGACCTGCCATCCGCTTGCCCTTCTTGATCTTCGGGCCTGTACCGAGGTTCGAAGCGTGTCCACCAATGGAACCGGGCGACCGGTGGCGACGTTTCACGCCATGGCTTGCCTCGAGTCCACGGAAGTTGTGCCGCTTCATGGCACCCTGGAAGCCCTTACCCTTGGAGGTACCGATGACGTCAACGAATGGGACGCCTTCAAATCGGCTCACGTCAATGCGATCGCCGAGTTCCACATCTCCATCACTGCATCGGTACTCACGGTGACAACGCAACGGAGCACTGCCAGCCTTGTGATCGTGGCCGATGCCGGGCATCGTGCTGCGCCGGGGCTTGACTGAACCAAATCCAATCTGCACCGCGTCGTAGCCGTCGGTTTCACCAGTCTTGATCTGGGTCACCATGCAAGGACCTGCTTCAATCACTGTGACCGGAACATTCTTCCCGTCTTCCGTGAAGATGCGAGTCATGCCGAGTTTGTATCCAAGCAGTGCAGCAGTCATTGAATCAGGCCTTGATCTTCACAAAGACACCCGCAGGAACAACGAGGCGATTGAGCGCTTCAACTGTCCGGGCGTTGGGTTCACTAATATCGATGATGCGCTTGTGCGTTCGAATCTCGAACTGCTCACGCGACTTCTTGTTCACGAACGTTGAGCGATTGACGGTGTAGATCTCGCGACGCGTTGGCAGCGGCACTGGTCCAGCAACACGAGCGCCGGTGCGCTTGGCGTGGTCCACAATCTCCTTCGCCGAGGCATCGAGTGCCTGGTGGTCGTACGCTTCCATCCGAATTCGTATTTTCATCGCCGCCATGTCTTGTCTTCTCTACTTCCTTCGCAGGTTCTGCAACCGGCTTTTACAAACAGTTCCGTCGCCGGTCATGACCAACGACGGAAAATCTCAACTCCAAAATCACCTGATGACTTGATCAAGTGCGAAACGACGATCATAGGCCCCTTGAGGGCACTGTCAAGTGATGCAGACCTGCTCAGAGGGTCGTTTTTCAGGTTTCCAAGACAGCTCTTCTCATGCCACCAAGCACGTCCATTCCGCTATGGTGCTCCCTATGCCCCAAATACGACGACATGTTGGCCTGTGCGGCCGTGCAAGGCGATATGCCGCTGCAACCATGGCCCTAACAGTGGCACTGAGCACCAGCACCCTTGCATATAGCGAAACACTGACCAGCAATGCCCTTGGGATACAGTTGCAAGTGTCTGATGGGACACAGGTTACAGGCAAAAATGCCTCTGGAGAGCCCCCGTACCTCCTCTTTCGTGGTGGCGGAGATACACCTCGCTGGAGCCTGAGGCTTGAGCAACTTCAAAGTGAGGAAGCTGATGCGAGAAACCTTCTTATAGAGCTTCTTGGAGCCCAGCAGGAAGCGGACCTCGGGTTTGACGTCGTCTCACAATCTCAAATCGCTGTGGACAAGGAACTTGCAGAGATTGCATGGGTCACAAAAACCACTCCTGAGGGCCACAAACTGGCCTTTGGGACAATGGTACTGAAGACCAAGGACAACTTGTGGCTCGTTGGGAGCGTTGTCACCCTCCCCAGCGATTTGGAATGGGTCAAAGAGGAGCTGACTCAGGCCTTCTCTTCTATCAGGCCACTGGACCGCACCCTCTCCAACCTGAATCGAGAAGGAGCCATGGCGAATGGCCAAGCCCTCCTGAGCTCAATCACTGAGCAGGACCTTCGAGCATTCGATGGCTTCCGGCAACTCCGCCGAATCCATCACCCCGGTGAAGGTACGGATGCGGAGATTGGCTACAGCCTGATTGAAGGTCGCGCCGCCCAGCGCGGCACCATCATGAGACATCGAAATCCTGAGCGGTATACACCTGAGGAAATCGAAGAGGGCCTGCTGGTCACTGAGCACGGGCGCTTCATTCTGGACCGCGAGCGAAAGATCTATATTGACATCCTTGCGCTCCAATGGGTTTCCTGGGATCTCCAGCGGGAAGCGTGGAACATCACTGCTACACGTCGTCAGGGCGTAGCCCAAATGACTGAGACTGAAATAGGCTTCCGAACGGAGCCGTGCTTGGGCAGTCCACAACCCACGCTGCATGTCATCAAGGAAGATCCGGACATCAATCTCCGGCAGCCGTATGAGTGGACGGTTCCCGAGGGCTGGCTTCCGCGACCATTGAACAGCCTCATTTCATACCTCGTTCCAAATGAGCCCGCCGCCTACGGGTTCTATGCATACGAATCTTCTGGAACAGCACCCGGGATCACGTTGCGACTGGATACCTGGCAACCGGACCCCGGAAACAGCAATCGAATGACACTGGAAAGCCGTATCGGCGAGGGATCTCTTCCGACTCGGGCGAGCTTTGGCCGCAACGGCTTACTCCTCCGCGTCATCAAGCCCGACGGGAGTGTCATCGAGCCGGCAACCGCCGAGGATGTGCAGCAACGATGGTCGGCCGCTGGCTTCGAGACCAACTGAGCTCGAACTCCTACCTCATCCCCGCATGCACCGCATCACGAAGCGATTCGATCTCCGATTTCGCAAAGAGCGGAAACGGCCACGTTCGACTGGCGGCCGCCAGTACGCTGCGATCAAGCCGATTTCGTTCTGCCTTCGTCAGTGCACCATCCCCGGCCGCCGGATGCGAACTCAGTTGCTCATGCATGGTCAGATAGGCTTCACGTCGAGCCGAGGACTTTGCCGGCATCGCATCGATCTGCTCGAGCATTGCCGTCTTGTCCTGAGAAAGACCGCCTCCAAGAAGCAACGATGGGTCATGGCGCTGACGGCGAACTTGAGCAATGCGCTTCCGCCGAATGGACTCCCATCCTTCTCGCGTACCCAATGGAAGGTGCAGTGAAGCACTGGCAACCACCATGGGGCAGCAACAACGATCAAGCCACCCACCCAACCAGGCTTCCATCATGCCATCGTAGCCCGCGCCACCCGTGCCATGCACGAAGACATCGGCCAGACCTGTACGTGCCATGGCCGTCAGCAGCAGTGCTTTCGGAAATCGACGAGCCCCGTCCGGATCATCAACTCGTGCCGTATGCAGTCGAGCCTGCTCATCGGCGGTCCAAAGCGGCAGTTCACCTGATTCCAACGCAGCAACACCTGCATGAGGACGCGTTGCGGCGGCCGAGTTGTAGTGCGCCCGGCCTGCATCCGCATCATTGCACATGCGATCCAACAACTCCGCCCCCACCGGGGAGGCCGCCAGATCACTCGCCATCACCGTCGTGCGCGGGCCGACAGCGAAATCCATCAGACTGTTCAGCGCTGCAGCGTGCTGCCATGCCGCATCCGTTTGGTCGCTCGCCGTACGCAATGCATCACGAATCGAGTGCAACATCGCAGCTGATTCCTCGGGGACATCGCGGGGCGCACACGCCATGTGCAATCCCATGGGCACATCGGGTTCCACGTGGCGATACACCCAGTCCACGCCTGAGATCGTTCCATCCTCAGCTGTTCTCGGCCAACGCACGCATCCAAACTCACCACGATGGCCATCCAGCACCAGATGAACGAGTTGCCCATTGCACTGTTGCGCAAGGGCATCCGCCGCCAGAAATTTGGCCAGGATGCCAGAATGCCAGAAAAGTGGCTGGTGCCCGACCACCACTACGGGGCGGCACGGGTCAAGTCCGAATGATTCAAGCGTCGCTCGGCGAATCTCATTGCCGGAATCAGCCGTCGCATTCCAAGGCGGCGCCGGCTCGAGCAGCAGATCCATGCCACCGGGAGATGCGTTCATGCTTCCAGCACGGTGTCTTCGATTCCAGCAATGGCGCCAGCAGGAAGTTGATCAGCGCAACGCAGCAACTCCCGATGCATCGTATTCAGATAGTGACGTCGCCTGGCCACCGGTTCATTGAGCGGACCACCGAAGGTTCGACTTGGATCGTTGTAGATCAATCGCACCGGCAGTTCGACGATACGCAAATCAGCTGCGGCAGCCTGCACCCAGAACTGCATCGGAAAGTCATACCCATCCGCATCCAGCGCCAACGATGCACAGGTGCGAAGGCGGTATGCCTTGAACCCACAGAAGGCATCGGTGATCGAAAGCTCAAGACGGGCATTGAGTTCCATCGTGACATCGTGATTGATGGATTGTCGGTCCACGGGCGGGGCATCATTCTCGGGGTGCATGTCCAGGTAGCGGCTGCCTGAAATGACATCTGCATCATTTCGCTCAATCGCAGCGACAAAATCCGGAATCGCGGCCGGCTCATGCTGCAGATCGCAATCCATGGTGATAAGCCACTCGTAACTACCGCAGCACCCCCACCGCAGCATGTCCTGCATGGATCGCCCGTAGCCGCGATTAACCGCATGCCGCGCGACTTCGACCGGCTGCTGCGCCAGGCGCATCGGCGTGTCATCCGTCGATCCATCATCGACGACGAGCACGTCGTATCCAAGCGAACGAACCTTTGACAGCACGTCATCGACGTATCGTGCCTCGTTGTAGACCGGAATACCCACCAGAATTTTCGGAGCAAGGCTCATAGGATCAGTTCCCCTCCGGAAAGAGTGATGCCGCATCAACTGCATCTTGCTCCTGACCTTCACGGCCTGAAGCCAGTGGATCCGGGCGATACAGTCGCGAGGAGTTGAGTCCCCAGATCTTGTCGGTGAATGCTCCATCGACTGCACCAGGTTGCTGGACGGCGGTGATCGCCATCTGCGTCTTGGCATCCAGATTGTCGAGTTGGGAAATGAGGATCGCTTCCGGCGTTGCAGGAGGTCGCAGCGCGCCGTACTCGGGCTCACCATGGTGGCTCAAGATGATGTTCTGCAGCACCCGAAGTGCTTCACCCGGCAATGGCGGTTCACATGTCGCGGATTTCGACTCGAGCCAGATCGCGCCTCGGGCAATATGCCCGATGAGATTGCCTTCCGTCGTGTAATCAAACCCCTTCTGCCAGGTCAGCTCAATCGTCTTCCCGAGGTCGTGTATGAAGAGTCCCATGAGCACGAGATCGCGATCGATCGCCTCGCCATACAACGGCACGATTGCATCGGCGATGCACATGAGCTGATGGGTGTGTTCAAGAAGTCCACCAATCCATGCATGATGCATGGCCATCGCCGCGGGCGCCATGCGAAACCTCGCCATGAGCTCATCGTCGTTGAGGTATGCATCAGCAAGCGAACGCATGGCCGGATGCGACATCGACTGCAGCAACGACGTGACGTGGCTGAACATGGCATCGATGTCATGTTCGGTCGACGGCAGCAGTTGCTGCATGTCTGATTCCGTGACCTCGGCGGCCTCGATCGACTCGATCTTCAACTGGATCTGGTCGTTGTAATTCTCGGCACTGCCTTCAATGCGGACAAAGCCGGTGCGTGCCAGTTCCTTCAACCGGTGTTGATCAAATGACCACATCCGGCCCTGCACCTCACCGGTCGCATCGCGAAGCAGGCACTTCAGAAAGGGCTTGCCCTGACGAGTCGTGCCGACCTGCGGATTTCCAAAGCAGTAGGTCCCTGACACCCATTGCGTGTTTTCAAGAGAACCGAGTTCTGTATTGATCGTCGCCATCGTCACGTGTCCTTCCTTTGCCGGATCGCACAGTGTACCGCCGTCAGGTCAAGATGGAACATCAGGAAGTTCACATTGACCCATGGTGCATGCATGAAGCACCTCAGGGACCACGAACGCAAGTTCCGCTGCCAGCATGCCGCGGTCGCCCTGTCGCGATGCCCACAGGCTTCCCGCCGATGCGTGCAGCCAGGTGCCGAGCACGGCATTGGCAAATGCGTCGTTGTTCGACGGCTGCGCCAGCAGGCCCCCGATGATGCCGGACAGGACATCCCCCGTCCCAGCTGTCGCCAACACCACCGAACCTGACTCGCACATCCAATGGCGCTTCCCATCGCTGACAATGGTCCTGCTTCCCTTGAGAACGACGATGCATCTTGAGTGCGTCGCCAGCGCGGCGGCCGCCTGAGTCCGTGATTCGTCTCCATCCCCTGCCGAGGGCAGCCCATAGGCGCACGCCAAGCGTGCATACTCGCCTGGGTGCGGCGTCAGCACGCGCGTCCGACTTCCGGATGCAATGTCGGCATGCTCTGCCAACACATTCAGTCCATCAGCATCAACCACCAGTGGCGGCCCATCTGTGGCGAGCCGGCTGCGTACCACGTCCACCGCTGATGGCGAGCGGCCGAGAGCGGGACCAAGCACTTCCGCATCGATCTGCTGAGTCGCATCATGAAGTCGCTGTATTGCACTCGGTGCGTCATGGAGCGGCACACCTGTCGCGGATGGGGCGACGCTCAAACTTTCTGCGAGGATTGCGGCCGGAGTAGCGAGGAAGCACCGACCTGCACCGCTTCGCAACGCACCCAGCGCCGCGAAAGCCGGGCCACCAAGCATCATGGAATCCGAATCGTCGCAGCCGCCCACGACCAGCACCGTCCCAAAGGTGCCTTTGTGCCCATCGTCAGGTCGACGTGGCAACTCGATGGTCATGAATCAGGTGAACCATCAACGGAAAGAACATCAACAGTGAGATTGCCGATCAAAGACAACAGATTCCACTGATTGGATAGACCACCACTGTCTGTCATCGCGGTGGTATCCGCCAGGAGATGGCCAACCGTATACGGAACCGGCAGCGTCGCATCGAGATCCACCCAGTGTCCGTCGATAATGGCCTGCGTCCACATATGCCAGCCAAAGACCGGGCCCTCAGCGACTGCGCCAGGCGGCAAGTACACGGCACCGGAAGCTGCCCGCGACGGAATGCCATCAGCTCGCAGCAATGCGGCAAGCAAGACGCCGTGCTCGGAACAATCCCCAGTACGCGTTCGTGCCGTTTCGGATGCCGAAGCATAGACCGTCGCGTAGTTCTTTCGACTGATCCACTCATACGTGAAGTGTCGCAACGCTTCCGCCCGCTCGGCCTCTCCGGAACCGATGCCATCAAGCGCACGGTCCTTGAGTTTGACAATCGCCGGATCAGTCGGATCGATCATGGTCGAAGCGCCGAGAAAGTCTGCATTCGTTCGATCTGCTTCTGATGCGATTGATGGCGAATCCAGATCGACGCGGAGTACCGCCGTCCCGTCGTCTGCGACTGCACCCATACGCTGATATCCAGTTGAAGGAAGCGATGGAATCGCACCCGTGCGGGCCTTCAGACGAAATGATGCCGTCCGGTCAGTACGCCAATTCGGAATGGGACGACTGACCGGCACCATCAGCGAGTCCATCAATTCCGGGCCATCTGATCCTTCAAATGATGCCACGGCCTTGGCCTTTGTCGTTCGGCGCATCACCATCTCGCCGAATGGCGCCTCCATCACAGTCTCCATGATCTGGCCTTGGGCATCCATCTTGACGTTTGAAACAAATGGCATGGCGTCGTTCGTGACCTTCCAGATCGTCACGGGGACTGACTGACCATCATGCTCGTACATGCCGGTGCCGGTCTGCTTCGAGGTCACCGTGACAAGTTTCACGCCGATATCCGGCAGCATCGTCTTCAACGCGAACTCGGTTTCGCCGGACGTGATTCGCCGCGCGGTTTCCTGCTTGAGTGCGCCGGCGGAATACCACGTTCCCTCGGGCACCTTGACCTTCGATGTCGTGCGGCGCCCATCCTGGCTGCCCGTGACTTCGATCGTATCGCCATCAAATGCCCAGATGACGCCCATCCGTTGCCCGCTCATGTCCTGACGCATCGTCATTGAAATCGGAGTTCCATCCGAAGCTTCCAACCAAGCAACCTGCATGCTCAGCGAAACTTCAACCGAACCACGCTTGATGTGCATCGAGGTCTCTGTCGACCAGTACGCCTCTCCATCACCCTGCTCTCGCTGCAGTTCATTGCTCCAGCCCGCAGGCTGCCCCAGCAGCTGCATCTCGAACCATCTTTCGACATCCGCGGCGGTTGCCACTGAAGCACACAGCGAACACAGCAGCACAAGAACAACGTAGAACAAACGCATGAGTTACTCCGGTCGCATGAGCGGAAACAGAATGACATCGCGAATACTCGTGCAGTTGGTCATAAGCATCACGACTCGATCAATACCAAGACCGAATCCACCCGCGGGCGGCATGCCGACGCGCAGAGACTCGATGAAATCGTGATCCATCGACCTGAACGCATTCGCCTCGTCATCTGCTCCAGCCAACTGCTCCGTGAACTTGGATTCCTGAATCGCAGGATCATTGAGTTCGGTATAGAAGTTGCCGAGTTCCATTCCGCCGATGAACAGCTCGCTTCGGTACGCGAGGGTCGGGTTGTCCTCGTGAGGACGTGAGAGCGGAGACACGGCGCTTGGGTAGTCGATGACGAAGGTCGGCTGACTTGGGTCAATCGCAGACTCGCCCTTGGCCTCGAACAACTCCTCGACCAGCAGCCAATGGTCCTTGGTCGTCGCGTCCTCCATGCCCAGCGACGCGGCCGCGGCGCGAACTGCTGCTTCATCGTGCATGTCAACGCCTGCGCCCTGCTGAACCAGCTCTGCATACGTCTGCCGCATGAACGGCTTGGACCAGTCGATTGAAATGTCCCCGTAGGGTCGCACCATCGAACCATCCTCGGCCAGCTCGGTGGCCACTGCCTTGAGCATCGACTCGGTGAGGACAAGTACGGCGTCGTAATCACCGAAGGCCTGGTACGCCTCCAGCATGGTGAACTCGGGATTGTGCCGACGGTCCACGCCCTCATTGCGAAAATTGCGGTTGAGTTCGAACACCCGTGGCATTCCCCCAACCAGAAGACGCTTGAGGTAGAGCTCCGGGGCGATGCGCATGAACAGTTCGATGTCCAATGCATTGTGATGCGTGGAAAACGGCCTCGCGGCTGCGCCGCCCGCAATGGGCTGCATCATCGGTGTTTCGACTTCGACGAAACCAGAATCCTCCATGCACCGGCGGATGCACGAGACGATCCGTGAACGAGCGTAGAACACGCCCATGGTTTCCGGGTTGGCATACATGTCCACATAGCGGCGCCGGTATCTGGCTTCCTGATCCGTCAACCCGTGGAACTTCTCCGGCGGCGGAGCGAGTGATTTGCAATGCACCTGGAAATCATTGGCCCAGACGCAGATTTCGCCCTTCTTTGTCATGCCCATCGGACCACGAGCCACAACGATGTCGCCGTAATCGAGTTTTGATGCGAGCTTGAACGGCGTCCCTTCGAGATCCTGCTTGGAGATGCTCACCTGCAAGTCACCACTGTGATCACGCAGCACCATGAAAACAAGTTTGCCCATGGCGCGATGCTGCACACAGCGACCGGCGACCGTCACGACCGGCCGTGGGTCCTCGATGGGTTCCCCATCCTCCTGCGTGGCCGACCATGCATCATGTGCTGTGGCATCAAAGGATGACCGCGCTTCCGCGAGGGAGATCAGGCCATCAACTCGATGTCCATATGGCTGCACTCCGAGATCTTCTCTCCAGCGGCGCAATTTCTCTTTTCGCGCCGCGACGAGTGCTGAGGCATCCTGTTCGGTAGTGTTCGATTGAGACGTCATCCAGAGTAGGATAGTCGCCGCAACTCACGGAGCGTGCTGGTATGACTGAATCCATGAAAGAGAACTCATCTGGATGCGTCCTGGTCACCGGGGCCGGCAGCGGCATCGGGGCCGCCACGGCGGCAACTCTGGCCGCCAGCGGCCGACCGGTCGCCCTCACCGGGCGACGATTGGAGCCTCTGAATGGCGTCATGGCTGCGATCACCGAAGCTGGCGGCCATGCCCTGAGTATTCCCTGCGACGCCCGCGATCAGTCGCAAATGCAGGATGCGGCTCAGCACGCAATCGCCACCTTTGGGCCTGTCGACATCCTGGTGGCGGCGGCAGGCGTCATGCCGGTGGGCCCAATGTGCTCGGCTGATCCCGAAGACTGGCGAGACATGCTCGAAACGAACATTCTCGGCGTACTTCATGCCGTCCATGCTGTGCTGCCCAACATGCTCGAGCAGGGCACGGGGCATATTGTGCTGTTGGGCTCCGTGGCCGGGCGAACGCTGTTTCCTGATGCCACCGTCTACTGCGCAACAAAGTCGGCCGTCCATGTGATCGCCGAAGGGCTACGAGGCGAACTGACTCGACGCCGGCGAGAAGATGGCAATCGGATTCGAGTCACGCTGATTGCGCCCGGCGCTGTGGACACCCCACTGCCACATACGATCAGTGATCCCCAATCTCGAGCCGCCACCACTGCCTGGTACGAACATATGGACGGCATTCTGGTGCCGGAAGACGTCGCTGAAACCATCAAATGGGCAATCGAAGCACCGGAACATGTCTCGGTCAATGAGGTGGTGGTCAGACCTTCGGCGATGATCCGATAAGGAAGCATCATGTCAGCGCCAAACACATCGATCAAACGAATCGGACTGCTCACTGGAGGAGGTGACTGTCCCGGATTGAATGCAGTGATTCGAGCGGTCACCAAGACTGCTATTTACCGGCATGGAATCGAGGTCGTAGGCATTCTCAACGGATATGAAGGGCTCATCTGCAATGATGTGCGCGAGCTGGACGCCTCCGACGCTTCTGGCATCCTCACACGAGGCGGCACCATCCTTGGCACGAACAATCGATGCAGCCCGTTGCGCTATCCAGATGGGACCAACGAGGATGGCTCGACCAGATACATCGATGCCACGGATCGTTGCCTGAAGACAATCGAGCATCACGGTCTCGACGCGATAATCGTCATCGGTGGTGACGGAACCATGAGTTGCACCGCCCCACTCGTCCAGGCCGGCGTTCCCTGCGTGGGTGTGCCGAAGACCATTGACAACGATATTCATGGTTGTGAATTGACATTCGGATTCACCACCGCAATGACGACCGCCGCCATGTCGCTGGACCGTCTCCATTCAACGGCGGACAGCCACCACCGTGTCATGGTGTGCGAACTCATGGGACGCAATGCAGGTTGGCTGACGCTCTCGGCCGGCATCGCATCGGGCTCGGACATCATCCTCATTCCGGAAATCCCATTCGACTACGACGCCATAATTGCATTTCTCGACGAACGCATGGCGTCGCCCGCAGGCTTTGCCATCATTGCGTGCGCGGAAGGTGCACAGGAAGTCGGCCACGGCCAAACCGTCTCGAAGGTCGTGGACGGCAGTCCAGATCCCATTCGACTCGGAGGCATCGGGCATCTGGTCGCAGATGAAATCGAGCGTCGAAGTAGATTTGAAACACGCACCACTGTGCTCGGACACGTCCAGCGCGGCGGCACACCCGTTGCCGCAGATCGCGTGCTGGCCACCCGATTCGGTGTCGCAGCGATCGAACATCTGCTTGCGGGGCGACACGACAGAATGGTCGTCTGGAGCGGAGGAACCATCAGTGACATCGGTATTCTTGAAGCCGCGGGCAACCAGCGTCTGGTTCCACTTGATCATCCACTGATCGATGCCGCCAGATCGGTACGCACCTGCTTCGGAGATGGAGGCTGACCATGCGACCTGCCGTGTTTCTTGATCGCGACAACACCATCATTCAAAATGATGATCACCTCGGAGACCCCGACGGCGTCGTCCTGTTCGACGATACGGTGGATTCCCTCCTGCGACTCGATGATGCTGGCTACGTGCTGGTCGTCGTCACCAATCAGAGTGGCGTGGCTCGGGGGTTGTTCACCGAAGAAGATGTCCACGCCGTACATGACACCATTCGCAGTCAGGTGCGCGAAGCCGCCGGTGAACGTGATCTCCTGATGCACTGGTACCACAGCCCCTACCACCCGGAAGGGACCGTCGAACCATTTGTGCTCGAACATTCCAGCCGAAAGCCGGAACCGGGCATGCTGTTGCAGGCCGCGGAAGAACTTGATCTGGACTTGTCTTCCAGCTGGATGATTGGGGATGCGCCCCGTGATATCCGAGCCGGCCAGAAGGCCGGGTGCAGCACCATTCTCCTTCGCTGCGGCGGCTGGAAGGACATGAAGGATCCACAGCCCGATGCGATCGTCGACGGCATCGGGCATGCCGTCGACATCGTGCTTCGCACATGATCATTCCACCATCCACCAATCGACTGCTTGTCATCGCTCCTTCATGGATCGGTGATTCCGTCATGGCCAGCGTGATCTACCGCGCGGCGAGGAATGCCTGCCCCAATGCCTCCATCACCATTGCGGGACGGGCCATACTCCGCCCACTGTTCGATGGCGCCCCATGGCTCGATCAATTCCAATCGATTGATACTTCTGGCCTTCTTGGTCCACGCCGGGCCGGCAAGGAACTGGCTGCCGATTCACCAGAAGCGGTCATCGTGCTCCCTGGAAGTTTTCGTTCCGCACTGACCGCCAGATGGACGGGGGCACCTTGCCGTGTCGGCACGGCACGTGACGCGCGACGATTGCTTCTGACCCATGCACTGCCCCACCCGGATCGGTCCCAGCCCGTGTCGGCCGTCGAACATTACCGACGAATCGCCGCCGCCTGCTTTGGCGAGAATGCCGCCACAGACACATCACTTGCGCTGCATGTGACAGACCATGATCATGCCGAAGCTGATCGCATACTCGGGCAGGATCAACGACCTCTGCTGCTGCTGGTGCCTGGCGCAAACCGTGCCGACAAACGCTGGCCCACGGATCGCTTTGTTGATGTTGCCAATGCGCTCGCGTCTTCACATCAGCTGCGAGCAGTCATTGCCGGGTCACCTGATGAAACCACCTTGACCTCGAAGATCGCAGCCGGGATTACCCATGATTCAATCGATGGCCCAACCACAGGCATGGGCCTTGGCGCGTTGAAGGCCATCGCCGCCCGCGCGTGCATTGCGATCAGCAATGACACGGGCCCACGACACATCGCAGCTGCGATGAACACTCCCGTCGTCAGCCTCTTCGGCCCGACCGACCACAGATGGACCACCTTGCCTTCAGCACGTGAACGATGCCTTTTGGGTGATCCATTTCTTCCTGAAGATGAGGTGGCTGATGATCAGCCGCAACGATGCTCCATCGACCACATCATGCCCACTGATGTGCTCGCAGCTGCACGAGCACTGCTTGACGAATCGACTTCGACATCGGCTTGAGCGCGGCACGCAGCAGCGGCAACCATGCCGCCTCCAGATGATTTCGATGTGCATCAAGCTCGACCAGCAGTCGCTCCACCATCCGGAAGATCGCAGTCGACTTCGACGCGCACCTGCGAATGCCGATCGTATCGATGACCCATGCTCTTGGACCATCCCCCTTCGACTCGATGATGATGTTCGACAACTTCATGTCGCGATGGACATACCCGGCATTTGCAATCAAGGCGACATTTGAACCCAGCTGCGCCGCGATCATCCTCAACCCGTCCGCATCAGGATCTCCTGATACACAGTGATCCAGAGCAGTTCGCCCGTCCACCCATTCCAACTCAAGCGTGCACAAACGTCCAGCGAACTTGGGCCCATCAATGATCGGCGGAGTGCGGACACCGATGCGATCGAGCCGCTCGGAACCCCGACGCTGACGCTGGGGCTGAGCAATGCCCAATGGAAACGTCAGCAGGCATTTGGACCACGTCGGCCAGGTCTTGAGTGTGCTGACCACGCCGCCAGGACGCTCGATCCGCCATACAGCGCGACCGTTCCGTTGTCCCTTGATGAGTTCCATGGCGTCCGATGGCCCGTTCACCCGATCAGAATACAACCTCAAGACCACTCTGGTCGGGTAGGCTTCACAGAAGCCGAAATGGAGCACACACATCGTGGTCTGGATTGCCTGCATCATCGGAGCCTATCTGCTTGGGTCAATCCCATTTGGGGTGCTCATTGGCCGCGCCAAGGGTGTCAATATTCGCGAGCATGGCTCTCGCAATATTGGTGCAACAAACGTTGGGCGGGTACTCGGGCGGAAATTCGGCTACCTCTGCTTCATCCTCGATATGACAAAGGGCGCAATCCCTGTTCTGGTCGCAGGGCTGCTGTCGGATGTGATTGGACGCAATCCGATGGAACTCGGCGGAGGCGATCTGTGGCTCTGGATGTTCGTCGCGATTGCAGCGTTGCTTGGGCACATGTATTCCGTGTTCCTGGGATTCGGCGGCGGCAAGGGTGTTGCTACGGCCTTTGGAGCATTGGTGGCGATGTGGCCGGTACTGACCATCCCCGCACTGATTGCACTGGCCGCATGGATCATCGTGGTCATGAGTACGCGTGTCATTTCACTTGCCAGCATGACCGCGGCAGCGATTGTTCCACTCGCCACATTGATCTCGCTCTTCATCGCTGATGGGGATGCCAGCGACACCGTCGGCACCAGCGCTCGACTGATCAACGCCTCCGCGCCATTGACCGTCACGATTGCGATCGCAGTACTCGTGCTCTGGCGGCATCGATCGAACATTCGCCGGCTACTCCGCGGAGAAGAGCACGTCGTCAAGTCATCGACTTGAGCAGGTCCGAGCTAATCCACACAAGCACCATCAGCAGCAGCAATCTCGCATCGACTGCAATGCGCACCCAGGATGTGCCGACTGCATGGAGTCCCACCTGCAGCAGCAGGAGAAGAACCGGAACCAGGATCCAAAGCGATCCGGCACCGCCACCTGACTGTGGAGTCAGCACAAGCACAGTTGCAGAAAGCAGCATGCACCCATCTGCAATCCAACGTGTGCTGCCTTGACCCCAGCGAAGCGGGACGGTCCGGGACCGAGTCCGCTCATCCACCTCCACATCACACAGATCACAGTACATCGCATCACCAAAGACCATGAAGAACATCGAGACGCCAATCGGCAGCAGTACGCCCGCGTGATGTGGCCCATCCAGATCGTGCAACATGAGCAGCAGCAACCAGAACAAGCTCATCGAGATGCCGACGCATGCATTCTTGATGAGCAACATGTCGCGAAGCCGCCGGCCATCTGGCCCGCTTCCGTAGAAGAGCATCCCGGTCACCGAGCCCGCCAACAACAGCAGCAACCATGGATTGGCGAGCAGCGCCGTCCCGATTGCCGCCAATCCTGTTGACCAGAGCAGAACACGTACCAGACCGGAGTGCTGATCCAGCACGGCGCCGCGAGCGGTCACCGGAGCACCGACGCGCCGGGAGATGCGGAAGCGGTGCAGGAGATAGACGAACCATGCCATCGTAAATGCAGAGGCATACATCCAGGGGGATACCCATGTCCCGGACACCATGGACACGATGCCAAGTCCACCTGCTGCATAGCACGCGGAAAAAAACGACATCGCTTCGAGCATCCCGAGCTTGTCGCTGAAATCAAATCTGGATGCTGGTGCCATCGCAGACAGCCTAGATTGCATGCCGCTCACGTGCCTGCATGCGGCCATGCATTGGCCAAAATGGTCACTTGATGAAAATGGGAACGATGACCACCGGGTCATCTTTGGATCGAGTCCAGCTCGATACGGCACGGCGAGCTCGAATGGTACGCATCCAATCCGGAGTCTCAGCCATTTCAAGGTG
>JAQWRC010000314.1 GCA_029243925.1 Phycisphaerales bacterium | reverse complement strand
CGCCCTTCAAATCAGCTTCACGAAACGCATCGTTGCGAGGACGGAACGCCGCGTCCCACGCCGCCAACTGCTCCGCTGACAACCGCTCCCGCATGCCCTTGATCCAACGATCGGGCCCTTGCAGCTCAGTCAGTTCCTGCTCGGTCGGCTCGATCTTCAAGTCGTAGTGCAGGTACATGTGCCGATCGATCTCCATCTCCTGCTCGTGGGCCGAGGTGCCACGAGTGGCGTAGTCGTCAAAGAGCGTTTCCGGCTCGAGCATGTCGACGTCCGCATAGAGGTCCAGATGATCCGGGCCCGGCATCCAACTCCGATGCGGCGCCTTGTGCTGCGCCATCAGAAGGAACGGCTGATCGCGATCCCATTCGCCTTCAAGCCATGCAATCGATCTGTCCGTGACCAGATCCGTGACGTATCCCGCGTCACGCACCTTGCCTTCGGGCGTGATGAAGTCCGGGTTGTAATAGTCACCCTGCCCGGGCAGTACGGCCCAGTGATCGAAGCCTGTGGGATCAGTCTTCAAATGCCACTTGCCGATCAACGCCGTCTGGTATCCGACCTGCTGAAGCAGCTTCGGGAACGTAACCTGCGATCCATCGAACACGTCGCCATTGTCCATCAAGCCGTTGACGTGGCTGTGCGTCCCGGTCAGCACGACGGCGCGGCATGGCGCGCAAATACCGTTGGTGCAGAACGCGTTCTCAAATCGAATCCCCTCCGCCGCGATGCGGTCGATGTTGGGCGTGTGATTCAAGCCAGATCCGTAGCAGGACACCGCAGCGGATGAATGATCATCCGTATAGATGAACAGGATGTTCGGACGCTGTGGCTGCGGTGCAACCGAGGGAACCGGGGCAGCCATCAGCATGAGGGAGAGCATGAGCATGCCCCGAGTATACTCCTGCGCATGATCATTGAAACACTTCTACTGGTTCTGGCCGGCGGCACCGCGAACATCGAATCAGCTCCGGAACGTCCACCCAATGTCGTCATCATCTACACCGATGATCAGGGATGGTTCGATCTGGGCGCAAATGGCGGGCGCCACGTCAAGACCCCGAACATCGATCGCATGGCATCGGAAGGTCGGCGATTCACGGATTTCTACACCGCCCAGCCGGTGTGCTCCGCATCACGAACTGCACTGCTTACCGGGTGCTATCCAAACCGGGTCGGCATTGCGGGCGCACTTGGACCGCACGCCAAGCACGGCATCCATCCGGATGAAACAACGCTGGCGGAACTGTGCAAGGACCGGGGGTACGCCACCGCCCACTACGGCAAGTGGCATCTTGGACACCATCCGATGTTCCTTCCACCCAACCACGGCTTCGACGATTCCTTCGGCATTCCCTACTCGAACGACATGTGGCCGAACCATCCGACTGCGCGCAAAAGCACGTATCCCCCGCTGCCACTCATCGAGAACGGCGTCATCGTCGAAACACAACCCGATCAACGACGATTCACGACTGAGTTCACCGAGCGGGCGGTCACGTTCATGAAGGAGCACCGCGACGAACCCTTCTTCGTCTACCTCGCCCACCCCATGCCGCACGTGCCGTTGTTCGTCCATGAAACGCGAGATGGCGCCACCGGGCTCGGGCTCTACGCCGATGTCATCGGCGAAATCGACTGGTCGGTCGGGCAAGTGCTCGAGACCATCGATGAGCTCGGACTTGATGAGGACACGCTCGTGATCTTCGCCTCCGACAACGGCCCCTGGCTGAGCTATGGAAATCATGGAGGGCAGACCGGCCCATACCGCGAAGGCAAGGGAACGACCTTTGAAGGCGGCGTTCGCGTGCCATGCGTCATGCGCTGGCCGGGACAGATCCCCGCCGGAACCGTCTGCCGGGAACCGATGATGACCATCGACGTCCTCCCGACCGTGGCCGAGTTCATCGACGCACCCCTCCCCGAGCGCCGCATCGATGGGCGCAGCGCCGTCGGACTCGTGACCGATGCACCTGGTGCCGTTTCGCCCCAGGAGGTCTACTACTTCTACTACCACGACAATCACCTTGAGGGGCTGCGCAGCGGGCGGTGGAAACTGCATTACCCACATGGCTATCGAAGCATGCGGAACCGCCAACCGGGCAAGGACGGCATTCCAGGGCCGTACAACTATTCCGTCCGCACGGATCTTGAGCTCTACGATCTCGAAACGGATCCAAGTGAAACCACCGACGTGAAGGATCGATATCCGGAGGTGATGGAACAGTTGCTCGCCATGGGCGACGCGGCGCGAGCCGATCTGGGCGACGCACTCACCAAGCAGGAAGGTTCAGGCCGACGTGCACCTGGCCGGCTTCCCGAGCCAAGCGTCCCGGCAGAGCCGAAACGTCCATGAGGGAACTTTCTTCGGCTCAATCCGTATTGATTGACATAGAATGAAGTCCACATGGGAGCTTCACCAAGAAACCTACAACCTC
>JAQWRC010000302.1 GCA_029243925.1 Phycisphaerales bacterium | reverse complement strand
TGCCGAACATTGTGTTCTGGCCCGCAGCCTTGTCCGCAGCAGCGCTCTGACCGATCGAAATGGCCTCATCGAGTGATGCGACCATGGATGCCCGCTGGTCTGCTCCGTGCAGTTCATCAAGCGCCCCGGACTGAATCAGTGCTTCGAGTGTCGCCCGATTCACAGTGCGTGATGAGAGCCGTGAACACAGATCGTGCAGGGATTCGAATCCTCCAGCGCGGGCACGCTCTTCAATGATGCTTTCAATTGCAGCCTTGCCCACGCCCTTGATGGCGCCGAGGCCGAAACGGATATGCCCACTCGTCAGCGAGGGCACTTGTCCCTCGTCCCACGCGACCGTGAAATCCGCCTGAGAGATGTTGATGCTTGGGGGATGAATATCGATTCCCACATGTGGAGCGTCCGGGGTGCTGTCCGGGAAACACGTGTGCCGACAGTTTTCTAGGTAGGGCGCCCAGTCTTCGGTTTTCTTTGCCCCACTTTCACATGTCAGTACGGCCGTCATGTACTGAACCGGGAACCACGTCTTCAGGTAGGCCGTTTGGTAGGCGACGATGGCGTAGCCAGTCGAGTGCGATTTGTTGAACCCATACCCGGCAAACTTGAGAATGAGGTCATAGAGGTCGGTGGCCTTGTCGCGTGCAAGTCCCTTTGCTTCAGCTCCGTCGAGGAACACCACTCGCTGGGCTTCAATGACCTTCTTCTTCTTCTTGCTGATGGCCTTGATGAGTGAATACGCATCACGCAACGGCACATCCCCAAGACCATGCAGAATCTGCATGACCTGTTCCTGGTACACCATGATGCCGTAGGTCTCACTCGTAAACTCATCGACAACCGGGTGAACCGGAGCGACCTGCTCGGTCCCTCGCTTTCGTGCGCAGTAGTCGGCGATGAGAGCCATTGGCCCGGGTCTGAACAATGCGTTGGCCGCGATGAGATCGAGGATTCGATCCGGTGCCATGTCTCGAAGGAGGCGGCGCATTCCCGGGGATTCGAACTGGAACACCCCGGCGGTATCACCTCTGCGGAAGAGATCGAGGACACGTTGGTCATCGCAGGTCAGGCGATCCAGATCAAGCGGGTGTGCGCCTTCGTGCGGCGTTCGACCGACGGCGCGCCAGATTGCTTCGTCATCGAACTGTTCTCCGATCAGTTTCTTGGCAAGTTCGATCGTTGAGAGTGTTCGAAGGCCGAGAAAGTCCATCTTGAGCAGGCCAACAGACTCGCATGTCGGTCCGTCCCACTGGGTGATGACATCATCGCTTCCCGATGCTTTGTACAGGGGAACGATTGTCTCAAGCGGCTGGGTTGCAATCACCACTCCTGCGGCGTGAATTCCTGCGTGGCGTGCGTGGTGCTCTAGCGAGCGGGCCTGGTCAATCACCCGCCGCACGACCGGGTTGCGTTCACATTCGTCGGCGAGATCTGGTTCACGAAGCAGTGAGTCGTCGATCGAGATGTTGAGTTCGTTTGGGATCAGGTTCGCCAGGCGCTGCCCTTCTTGTGCAGGCAGTCCATGGACGCGAGCAACATCCTTGATCGCATTGCGTGCCTTGAGTCGTCCGAAGGTGATGATCTGGGCGACGTGCCCGTACTTCTCCCGGACATAGTTGATGACATCGCCGCGTCCATCCTGGCAGATATCAATATCGATATCGGGATACTCGCTTCGGTCAGGATCCGTGAACCGTTCAAAGAGCAGTCCATATTCGACAGGGCAAGCGTTGGACAGGCCAAGGACGTATCCAACCATGGTGCCTACACCACTGCCGCGTGCATTTGCAGGAATGCCCCGCTGCCGCGCCCAACTGACGAAGTCCCAGCAGATGAGGAAGTAGGCGCTGATGTGCTTGTCCTCGAGAATCTTCAACTCCCGGTTGCACCGGTTGCGTATCTCCTCGGTTACCCCATCGACCCCATATCGCCAGAGCAGTCCGGCTTCACAGAGTTTCCGCAGTGCGACATCACACTCCGATTCGACGTCATCGATCGAGACGTCCGTCATCTCGGTTGTATCGAATGGAGCAAGTTCGAACAGTTGGCAGTATTCGGTAAACCACTCCGTGAGATCCCCACCTTCATACGTGGGAGAGCCCTCCGGTATGGTGACGCGAACCAGCGGAACGTGGGAAGCTTCGAAGTCGAGTTCGACATTGCATCGCTCGCCAACATGCCGAGCTGATTCAATCGCTTCGGGAAGATCGCTGAAAAGATCCGCCATCTGTTCCGGGCTCTTCAGATACAGCTCCGTCGGATACTTGAGCCTCTGCTCATCCTCCTTGTTCTTCTGCATTGAAATGCAGCAGAGCGTGTCGTGGACATCGTGATCATCCGCATTGAGAAAGTGCACGTCGTTGTCACAGATGAGTGGAAGTTCGAGCTCACGAGCAAGGCGGACAAGCAGCGGGTTGATGTCATCCTGATCCGACACTCCGGCCCGCTGCAGTTCGATGAAGAAACACGGTTCTCCACGTTCATTGCACCCAAATGTGTCTGCGTGCCACTTTGCTTCAACAACCGCCTCATCCCAATGCTCTTGCAAGCCGGTCTTGTGAAAGGCGACAAGCAACTCGGCAAGCGATGAGCCGAGGTGTCCATTGATCGCAATGAGTCCGTCGGACCACTGCTCAAGAGTTTCGTGGTCCATGCGCGGCTTGTAATAGAAGCCATGCAGGAATGAATCGCTCGACAACTTCAGTAGATTCGACCACCCTGCATTGTCTTCAGCCAGGAGGACCAGGTGATGGCCGCCTCGTTCGGCTCCGCCTCCCCGCTCTCTCCGGTCGCCCGCGGCCACGTAGGCTTCGATGCCCAGAATTGGTTTCAGATTTCGCGAACGAGCTTCGTGGTAGAACTCGATGCACCCGTACAAGTTGCCATGGTCGGTGATGGCTACGGAGGTCATGCCCAGTTCCGCAACTCGATCCATCAAGCGGCCAATTCGGTTTCCCCCATCAAGGAGGGAGTATTCGGTATGCAGATGCAGGTGGGCGAACGACATCCCTACAGGGTACCTCGCCCTATTCAGCAGGTCGCCGCAGGCGACGGAAGAATCTTCAGTTCCGATCGATGACGCGCACGTTCTTTCGCCGTCGCTCCTGCTTTTTGCTGCCTCGAAGGAGATTCAGCAGTGAATTCCACCCTGCGAGGATGGCGAACACGACGGTTGCGACAACTGCGGCTATGAGCAGCAGTGCCAAGATGGGCAGTCCGACAAGAAGTAGAAATACCAGGACGGCGGTTCTGAGTACCCAGTTTGGCTGGCGATTGATTCGTCGGAAGGCCCCAGCGACCTGTTCGCTTCCGGGGCTGATGAATCGGAATGGACTGTCATGTGCCATATGTGGTCGATTGTACCGCCCGCCCGCTGCAATCGCGATGGTCAGGCGGTCGTTTCCCGTTCGATCAAGGCGAGCAGAGCGGTTCGCAAGTCACTGGTGATCGAACCAACGCCACCATCCCCAACGGGGTGTTGCTGGAGGGTAATGGTGTCATCATCCTCCGCTGCTTTCGCTTTCAGGAGCAATGCGGTGACGGGAAGCACTTGCCAACTCGAGTTGGTCAGAAAGACTTCGTCGGCACCGAGCAGTTCATCGATCGAGATCGTTCGGCGTTCAACACGTCGCCCCTTCGCCAGTTCGAGCACAGCCTGGCGTGTGATGCCTGGAAGCACGGGTGACGGCGGATCGTCGGGTCCACACTCGACTCTTGATGGCGGTGTGAGCAGCACTTCATCTTTTATCAAGAAGATGTTGCTGACGGACCCACTGGCGACACTGGCATCCGGCGTGAGCCACAACGCCTCTCCTGCTCGTACGGTCGCGGCTTCCTGAAGCGCATGAATACGACTCCAGTAGTCAACGGTCTTGTGCCCTGCTCCCGGAGTCCACGGCGCAAGTCGCCCCGAAGCAATGGTGACACCGACCCCACGCTCAAAGAAGGTGTCGGGATATTCTGTCGGGGGTTGCACGACGACGATTACGGTCGGATCGTGTTCATTGGTCCCAGAGGACTGCAGCATGTTGAGATTGCCGCCGGTGACGGTCAGTCGAACGCGGGCTTGATCCATGGAGTTGCGTTCAAGGGCGAGGCGCACCGCTTCGACAAGCGGTTCGACCTGCAGTCGTTCACTGAGTCGAAGTTGGCGTGCGGAATCGACAAGACGTTGCACATGCGCTTCTGCTCGAAAGACCCGCCCGTTGGCGGCGGCCATCGTTTCAAACAAGCCAACACCATGCTGCACGCCAGCATCAAAGACGGAGAGGGTCGCCTCATCGGCGGAAACAAATTGTCCATTCATCCAGATATCCATTGGTTGCACAGGATACCCAGGTCAGGGCAGAGACCACCCAAGGACGGTGACTTCTTCGTCTGAAGTGGCATGGAGACGGAGGCGAATGATCGGTGTGCCATCAATAGATACGCTTGCAAAGTGGGTTTCTCCCACCCCCTCCTCCCCGTGCTCTCCACGAACCACATGGGTCGTCAGCGCCTCAGCGTGCCCATTCATGGCCTCGCAATGTGGTTGAATGGTCTCGGCAAACGTTGATTTCAGAGTCCCCAGAGGCCACCTGAGGCTCGCGGGCATGGGCGTGGAGTTGCATGTCGCGTAGGCGGCCTTCTTGACGTCTGCTGCGATGGCCTGATCAAGCGACCGATTCTGCTGAACACCCCAGACCCATACGCCACCGGCAACGACCACGATCAGCAGCGGGAGCAACCTTCGAGGGCGTCTGTGTTTCAGTTGAATGGTTTCAGGGGTTGGCATCGGCAAAGAGTACGTAGGACGAACTGCTTGCAAACGGACGATTGAGCGCCATCTGCAGTTTTGAGGTAAATGGATATGGAATATTGGGTCGGGCGTTGTCGATCTGGATGATTTCAGCTCCAACCTGATTGCCGTATTCATCAAAGAAGGTGATGGCGACTCCGATGTTTCGATTGGCAGTCGAGGCGTTGAGCACGCTCCCGGAGATGGTCATGTTTGCGTAGTCGATCTCGCTTGCACCGTTGATGTTCGATACGCCGCTGCCGGGGGTGTAGGTGATCGGAGATTCTGTTTCATCACGAGGTGCGTAGAAGTATGCGGATCGGCCCAGATAGACATCGGATCCAATACTGGAAAATCCAGCACGGGCGTAGTGCTCGGATTTCATTTTTTGAAGCCGCTCCTGCTCCTCCTTGGTGTTTCGCTGTTCGAGCAGCAGCTTTCGTTGTGCACGTTCAGAATCGAGCTTCGTACGCCTTTCGCGGGCAGCACGGCGTTTCTCCTCCAGTTCCGCAATGGCACGAATACGGTCGTATTCCTCAAAGTCCTCTCCGAACTCTTCGTGGTCAAGTATGAACTGGCGCAGTTCACCAAGTTCTCGCTGGAGCACGGCATTGGCTGCTCGTGAAGCGGCAAGTTCCTGCTGCAATTCCGCGGCCATCGCCGCAGTCTGCACGAGTTGATTCCAGAGTTGTGACCGACTTGACCACGCGTCGAGGTTGTCCGGCAACCCCAGGTTCGACGAAGGGTTCTGACTGGTCTCGTTCGAGGGAGTCTGCACAGGCGGTGTGTGCTCATCAACCGCATGTGCATAGGTCACCAAGATGCTTCCGCACACCACCAGCAAGATCAACTGTTTCACATGAACCTCCAATGCTACGAGACTCTCGTATCGACAATGCATTATTGGCCTCTTACAAGGTTGCGTCGATGCAAATCAGTTTGAAATATCCCGGATCCTCGCGTGAGCCCTCTCAGCCCTCGATCTTTCCGTCTTTTCCAACCCGCACCGTGGGCATGGCCTGATCCGGTTCCGCCTCGAAGCGAAGAGAGCGGGCTCTTTCGACGAGTGCATCGAGGTCGTCGTCTCTTGGCTCGAGATCAAAGTGCCACTCGACGACGCTTTGAGATTCAAAAGGTGCGACCTCAAAGAGCAGATCCATGCCGATCGTATCCCACAGTGGCGGATCAGCATCGGCGGTGGTCAGCATGGGCTCACGGCCTTCCAGTGACAGTTGGACGTCGTAGTTTCCGTAGTAGGTGAAATCGACTTCCAGTGGAGTGCGTCCGACTTCTCGATGGTTGATCCAGACCAGAGCTCCGGATGGCGCGCTTGAAATACGGAGCGTGCGTCGCACGCATCCGGTTGTCATCACGCAAGCCGTTGCGAGCAGCAGGACTGAAAGCAGGTAGCGGAACAACATGGCGTGACCTTCTCCTTGCATGTTCAATCGAACTCATCTCCGCGGAATGTGGAGGCGAGGTATGCCTCCTTGACCGCGGGATCATTGATGATGGTTCGCGGATCGCCATCCCGAAGATTGCGTCCAGTATGGATGATGTATGCCCGATCGCAGATTCGCAGTGTCTGTTGCACATTGTGATCAGTAACAAGCACGGCAATGCCCTGCTGGGCAAGTTTTCGCACTTCAGCCTGCAGTTCTTCAACCGTATGCGGATCGACGGCCGCGAAAGGTTCATCAAGCAAAAGAAGCCGGGGGCGCGTGACCATGGCTCGAGCGATCTCCAATCGTCGCCGCTCGCCACCGGAGCAGGTTCGGGCAAGTTCATTCGCCTTGTGTTCGAGCCCGAACTGCTGAAGCAGTTCCTTGCATCTTCCACGTTGGGCAGCCCGGTCGAGACTGGTTGTTTCAAGGACAGCTAGCAGGTTGTCGGACACGCTCAATCGCTGGAATACGCTTGGCTCCTGACTGAGATATCCCATGCCCATCCGAGCGTGTTGGTACATGGGTAATCCGGTGACATCGTTTCCGTCAAACCGAATCTTCCCCGCCTCCGGCGAGATCATGCCGATGACCATCCTGAAGGACGTGGTCTTTCCCGCGCCATTGCGGCCAAGCAGGCCGACGATCTCACCTTCTTCAACCTGGAACGACACGTCATCGACGACGCGACGTCCGGCATACTGCTTGACGAGATTGTGTGCTTCGAGAAGGGCCATGGATGCATGGTACCCCCTAGTCACCGGAGGAGATCATTTCTCTTCTTCACCGTCGGCATGCACCTCGGGCTCGGGCTCGGCATCGCTCTTGAAGGGCTTGGCTTCGCTGGTCCAGGCATCTGGGTGCAACCTACTGGCGATGGATCCGATGATCAGGTGAAGATTCTTGAAGATGAATGCGTCAAGCTTGATTCGACGGCCATCGGTGGTGACCAGTTCTGCGGTGGACTTGGCCATCCATCGATCCATGTCGATGTCTTGAATATCTGCGGAAGCCAGTGTTTCGTGTGGCAGATGAACTGTTCCATCGGGATCGATGCTGTAGGCCTTCGGTGCG
>JAQWRC010000300.1 GCA_029243925.1 Phycisphaerales bacterium | reverse complement strand
TGCCGAACGGACTCGACACGCCCCACATGCAGAGCCTGAGCCCACGTAGGCCAGGTTGGATCGGCAAGGACCACATCGGACCCTGGAGTTGTCCCCAGACGATGATCGATCTCGGCCGCAAACTGTCCATCACCAAGCGGCTTCAGAAGCACACGTGCCGGAGGGGCCCCGGTTGACTCTCGAGCAGGATCAAGCACGACTGCTTGAATCACGCCGGTATCAGGATGCGTCAGAGGAAGGATCGTCACACGAAATCGAGAGCGGTGAGCCACCCGTCCGACCAAACGCTCGTTGAGCCAGGTCGCCACATCACCAACGACGACGCGCTGATCAATTTCGGGAGAGATTTGAACTTCCACCGCTGAAACGACATCGCCCGGATCGCGGGCCGTCACATCGGTCGCGAGAATGATGGGCGGACGTGGAGAGCGGACCAAGGCCTCCGGCAGATCCTGCAGCAAACGCAACTGCGATGCGAGCTCCTGCGACCGAAGCCGCTGCGCCCGAAAGAGACGTTGGTATCGATCTCGATCGACTTCCAGCAGTTGCAGCTGCTCACGCAGATCAGCCTCATTCATCCCGTCATTCGACGCAACGGGCCGAAGCATCCCCGCCAGCTGATTCCCCATATGCGCAACGGGCGTGATTGGAAGCCGCAGTACATCCGAGAGATCACGTGTCCAGTGCAACCATGCAGTCGGCAATAGAGCCACGAGTCCGGTGAGTACCAGAACCGTGGAAAAAACCGAGTTGGAGCGTTCAGAGACGCGAAACATGCTCGTGCCCTTCGGCCTTACGCCGATCAGCAACACACGCGACCCCTGAGATCACAGGTCGTCCATGTCCGATTCCATGGTCGCCTTCCATTCCTCGAGATTCTCGAGGTAGGTGCTCGTACCACGGGCGACACAGGTGAGTGGATCGTTCGCGATCGTCACATCGAGGCCAGTATCCTGTTTGATCACGACATCAAGGCCTCGCAATAAGGCGCCGCCACCAACCAGGCAGATTCCATTGTCAACGAGATCCGCCGCCAGTTCAGGCTCGGCTCGTTCCAGCGTCCTCTTGACCGCCGCCACGATCGCCTTGACCGGACCCTGCAGAGCTTCGCGAATCTCCTCACTGGTGACTTCAAGCTTGCGTGGCAGCCCAGTCATGTTGTCGCGGCCGCGAACATCCAGAGTCGTATCCTCTTCAACTTTTGCCGCAGAGCCGATTTCGATCTTGATGCGTTCCGATGTCTGCTCACCAATCGTCAGATTGTAGGTCTTCTTCATGTGCTGGATGATTGCTTCATCGAAATCATCGCCGGCCACACGAACCGATTCGCAGGTTGCAATGTCCGCCAAGGACATGATTGCGACTTCAGTCGTACCACCGCCGATGTCGACAACCATCGATGCCGTCGGATCGGAGATGGGCATGCCTGCACCGATTCCTGCAGCCATGGGTTCTTCGACAAGGTAGACACGCCGTGCACCGGCGCGTTCAGCGGAATCAAGCACCGCCCGTTTTTCAACGGTGGTAATCCCCGAGGGGACCGCAATGACCACGCGTGGACTGATCAATCGAGAGCGACCGGTCGCCTTGCGGATGAAGTAACTCAACATCGCTTCGGTAATTTCAAAGTCCGAAATGACTCCGTCCTTGAGTGGTCGAATTGCGCTGATCGATCCTGGTGTCTTGCCAAGCATTTCCTTGGCCGCCCAGCCGACAGCATTGCCGTTGTTCAAAACGCGATTCGTACCACGCTTGACGGCAACCACCGAAGGTTCGTTGAGAATGACTCCCTCGCCACGAACACTGACAAGGGTGTTGCAGGTTCCGAGGTCGATACCCATATCGACGCTGAACCAACCGAGAATGGTGTCGAGGAACACGTGGTTCGCCCTCCTGGCGCCTCGTGCAGGCGTGGGCCCATCATACGACAACAGCGTCGACCCTGTCGACGCTGCTGGGACGTTGATTGATTGTGGACACTCCCCGGATAGAAATCAGCGAGTCTCAAGGACCTTGAAAATGGCCCCATTCTCACTGGTTCCGGTGGAGGAGTACTGGATATTGTGAAATACCATCGCAAGGCACCCCACGAGCAGGATCAGTGCAGCCACTCCCGCTAAACCCGTATAGACATTGATCCCGCCTGAACTTCGGACCACTGGTGAGTTGAATCGACTCATGGCTCAATCCTGTCCCATCAAGGCGTAGGCACGGTTTCCGATCTGGACCATGCCGCGATCTTTGCTCTCAAGCGTCAGAATGCCGGTTGAACGGTTGATATCCACGTCGATGATGCGGAGCTTGCCGAGGAAGGTTCCACCTTCTCCGATCGTAAGAATCCAGCCTTCCTGGACTCCATCACGGGAACCTGCATCGATCTCCACGAGACTTCGCTCATCGCTGCGGCTGACATCGAGAATCGTCGCCTGCAGATTGCGGTCGGGCGCCAATCCCTCATCCAAAGACAATCCGCCATCCTCTAGGGCGCCGAATCGTGCCACGTATTCGGAAATCCGGTGCATGGCGGTGGCCTGCTGATCACGCATTTCCTTGAGCTCTTCCTGCAACTTTCGCTTTGCTGCCAATGCAACATCACGCTCGCTGGTCCGCTCACGAAGCGCTTCGTCGACTTCGACTTTCTCACGCTCGCATGTAATCGCAAGGCTGCGAAGTTTCTGGACGTCTTCAACGAGGACTCGGTTGAGGTCACTGTTGGTCTGGAGGCTCTTGAGCATGGTGCGATTTGTGGCACCGTGTTCAGAAAGCGACAGGTTCGCAGTCAACAACTGGGACTCGATGTCGAGCCTCAGCTTTTCACAATCTGCCACGCTCGACTGCAACTGAGCCAATCGCTGGCTGTAATCCTGCAACTCCTGATTGAGGCGAGCCTGCTCACCTTGATGCAGTTGGCGCTCGTCCTGCAGTTGGCTGCTCGACAACCGATGGGAGTGTTCGAAATCAAGAGCCTGGGTTTTCCAGTACTCCTGGTTCTTTGCGGAAACCACTACCAGTGGGACCATCAAGATGGCCAACAGGGTGACAAGTACGATGAATATCTTCGTCAGAACGTGCACGGTCCAGCCTCACAGCACAGTTGCCTCGGCGAGTTGCTCGTCGAAGACTCACGATGAGCCCTCTGGCGAACACGATTGCCGACTTTCAGCAATCAGGCTTTATAGCCCCACCAAATAGAACGTGTCAATATACCTCATCTCCCTGTCGCACGACTGACGATTCGTTCAAACGCAGAATGGCTGCAGCAGCAGCGACCTGAACCCTTGGATCGTCATCCCGCAGCAGCATCGAGAGCTGGGGGGCATACTGGACAGATCCGATGCTGCCCAGAACATTGGCCGCCTGAGACCGGATTTGAGGGTCTTCACTGGAGATTGACTCCATGACAAGCCCCATAGGGACCATCTCAGGTGCGGTTTTTGCCAACGCATTCGATGCAAGCAGGCGGATTTCTGGACCAGGTTTTCGGGGACCAGAGGCCAATGCGAGCGATTCGAGGTTCACATTGAGGGAATCATCCTCCATCCGAGCAATCATCTGGCATGCCATAGCGGTCAATTCGCCTCGCTCTGGCGGGGCGAACAAGGCGGCCTGAATGACCTGCCGCTCTTGGACATCTCCAAGTTTGACCATAGCCTCGGCCATGACCAGATCGATCGCCTGACCCCGTGACATGTCAAAGGCTCCTTCATGGCGACCCACGCCGTTTTTGATCAGCGGGACTGCTTGAGGATTGCCGATCTCACCAAGAATAAATGCGGCATTTCCTTTTTCAGTCGAATCGCCACCAAGCACCATGCCGGCGAGAGGATTTAGATCGACAACCTCGCCGCACTTGTGCAAGCTGAACAGTGCTGCTGCACGTACTGATGAGTTGGGATCATCAAGCAGTGGCTGCAAAAGATGTGAAAATGAACAGAGACCTCTGAGTCCAACCGTCATCGTTGCAACAAATCGAACACCCTCGTTCTCATCCGCCAGGCCATGCCGGACTGTTTCACCAAGTTGCTCCGGCACCGGATGCAATCCTTCAATGGCATTGGCCCGGAGTTGAGGATCTTCCGACAATGATGCTTCGACCAACAATGCCTCTGCCGAAGCCGGGAGCTGCTCATTCAGTACTTCAAATGCCGGAACTGCGGGGGTCGACAATGCCGCTCCCGAGGTGATCACGGATTCACCACGCGTGCTCCAGGGCGTCGCCTTCTGCGGCTCGTTGCAGGAGCATGTCATGAGAACGACAGCCCCCAGGATCAGCATTCGGCGAGGGAAGTTACTTGCTTGTTTCATTGGGTACAGGCTCCTCAATGACCTTGGGCCAGCTTGTCAGCAGGATGCACACCAGCATCAACAGCATGAACCACGCCAGACCATTACCGATCACTGTTCCAAAGATGGTAGACCGCGAATCGAGTTCCGGCGAACACGTCAGCCACGCAGCCGTTCTGGAGGATGTCGCCGCCACACGCCGCCCGCACGAGTCGGACCAGGATGTGTCTCCAGTATTCACCGCCCGAATCAGTGGCACGCGATTTTCGATGCACCTCCAGCGAGCCACCTGACCGTGGGCCGCACGCACCGCATCATGTGATCCGAACCACCCATCATTGCTCAGATTGATCAGCAGATCCGCCCGCTTGCGACCCCCGTCATAGACACATTGGCGGACAAGATCCGGCACCGTATCTTCAAAGCAAATCGGTGTTCCGATCACGACTGACTCACCACCATGCGACAACTCCAGCACATTGACTGACTCGGCCGCATCAAGGTTGAACTGCATGCCACGTGCGCCAAATGCCATGAGCCGTTCTTGAAGCCATGGCCAGTGCTCCAGATATGGCATGCGCTCACCAAATGGCGTCAGCACAACCTTGTCATAGCGAGCTATCTCTCCATCCGGCGTAAGCAGCACTGCGCTGTTGTATCTGGTGTCCGAATTGATGAGCCTCGAACCCTCGACCACCGTCTGCGACAGCGAAAGCCAGGTTGCACTGCCAACCAGCAATGGCCGATCCACCACCTGCCCGAACCGCCTTACGTCATCCGCACTGTCGTAGAGGTACGTGAAACCAGGCCCAGCTTCCCGCAGAGCAGTTTGTGTTGCAGGATCAAATCCAAGCCCGGGCACCATTGTTTCAGGCCACACGACAAGGTCGACATCACCGCTGGATTCAATGCCGGCTTCGGTGATGTCGATAAAACTCCTGACATCAGCAGCCCACGTTTCAGCTCGCCAACCGATCTTGTTGTCCTGCGGGAGATTGGTCTGGACCGCGAGCACAACCGGCCCCGGCCGCAGTACATCGGTCTGACTGATCCGCCATATCCCATAGGGGATCGCACATGCCAACAGGCACGCGACGATCATGCCACCTTGCCACTGCTGACGACGACGGCTCGGGCTCATTGCATCAGCGAGCCCTCCTGAAACCACGGATACCAAAAGACTCCCCCACCAGATGCCCACCAGGTCTGCCGGCTGCGCCAGAATAGGCCAGTCAATAACTGGCTGCCCGATGAGGTACCACGCATAGCCATCGAAGATCACCAGCCCACGGATGCACTCCAGGCCAATGAAGATGACGGGCGCCGTCACGGCAGTCGGCCACCGTCCAAGCCCGGGGTGCCGATCAATCCGCCGCAGACACCACACTGCAAGCACCGGATAGATCGACATGTATGCAGCGAGAACAGGCCACCCCGCCGTCGTCACATTGGCAATCCAGGCATCGACCCAAAGCCACATGAGGAATGAGATGGCAAACGTCATGACGACCACACTTCGTGTCGTCCTGGCGGTTCGCGCGGCGTGGATCAGCAGAGCGACTGCAATGAAGATCGCCGGCCAGACGTGCATCGGAGGAAAGGCGAGGCATGCACACAACGCCGAAGCAACCAGTACTCCGGCGCTTGTGCGTTTCTTCAATGTTCCAGTTCCAGGCGACGCAGTCGATCTACTTGCCGGCATAGTCAATGATGCTTGAGACCTCACTGCGGAGGTCCTTGCGATGAACGACACGATCTACAAATCCACAGTCGAGCAGAAACTCCGCACGCTGGAAGCCATCTGGCAACTCTTGGCGAATCGTCTGCTCGATGACACGCGGGCCGGCGAATCCGATGAGAGCTCCCCGCTCAGCAAGAATGACGTCACCCAACATCGCAAAGCTCGCCGTTACTCCACCGGTCGTTGGATCCGTGAGTACCGAGATGAACAACCCGCCCATTTCATCGAAACGCGCCAGGGCGGCCGAAGTTTTCGCCATCTGCATGAGTGACAATCCCGACTCCATCATCCTTGCACCGCCAGAGGCGGAAACGATGATCAGGGGAAGATCCTCTTCAAGTGCAGCCTCGGTAGCCCGCGTGATCTTCTCACCCACCACGGACCCCATGGAGCCGCCAAGGAATGTGAAGTCCATGATGGCCAGAATGACCTTACGGCCTTTGATGAAGGCCGTGCCACACTGGATGGCATCGTTGTGTCCTGTTTTCTTCCTCGCCGCGGCGATGCGATCTGGATACGCCTTGACATCCACGAAGTGCAGGGGATCTCCGGAAACAAGCTGCTCATCCATGGCGATGAAGGTGCCCGGGTCAGCGATCTGGGTAATGCGCACCCAGGCGGAAATGCGGAAATGATGCTCACACTCGGGGCAGACATTGAGATTGTTCTCGAGCGATCGACGGAACAGAATCGCGCTGCATTCAGGGCAGCGGACCCACAGCCCCTCGGGCACGGGCTTCTTGCCCGTTGGGTGCCCCGCATCTACGTCGGACCAGGATCGTGCCTTTACATCTGACATGGCGTTCCCAGTGGAATCGACCGAGCTGGCAGCTGGTCTGGAATATGACTGCATTCTTCTTCAGCTGGGCGGCATGGTGACGCAAACTGGCGTTCGGGTCCAGTCAATTTGGGGCTGATTGGTGTTTTGGGGCTCTCAGTGGACATGACGCCCTGGCCACAGCCGGAAATCACCCTCGCAGAGCGGTGATGGCCTCGGCGTAGTCGTCCGAGCCGAAGATTGCCGATGCCGCCACGAGCAGGTCACAACCAGCCTCACGACAGTCTGCAAC
>JAQWRC010000287.1 GCA_029243925.1 Phycisphaerales bacterium | reverse complement strand
ATTGGGGGGCCATTGCGGTCTACGGACTGGTTCTGCTGATCATGGGGTTGTATTTCATGCGCCGCGAGCGGGGGACGGATGATTATTTCCTTGCCGGTGGTCGCATTCCCTGGTGGGCGGCGGGTATTTCGATCTTTGCCACCGGGTTGTCCGCGATCACCTTCATGGCGATTCCCGCCAAGAGTTACGACACCGATTGGATCTATTTCATCCAGAACATGGGTGTGCTGATCGTCATCCCGGCCGTTGTCTGGATCTTTCTTCCGTTCTTCCGCCGACTCTCGGTGACAACGGCGTACGAGTACCTCGAGCACCGGTTCCATGCATCGCTTCGTCTGGCCGGCAGCGCGATCTACATGTTGTTTCAAGTTGGACGTGTCGCGATAGTCACGTTGCTGCCCGCATTGGCATTGTCCGCGGTGACGGGTTTCGACGTGACGGCATGCATCCTCGTCATGGGTGGCATCTGCATCGTGTATACGGTGTTGGGTGGAATCGAGGCGGTGATCTGGTCGGACGTATTGCAGACGATCATTCTCATGGGTGGTGCGTTGTGGGCTCTGGTGGTCATGATCAACGGCATCGATGGCGGATTTGCGACGTTCATGCACGAAGCTTCGGCCGGCGCCAAGTTCCGCATGGCTGACGTGTCGATGGATCTGACTCGACCGACACTTCTGGTCATCGTGCTTGGGGCGATCTTCACCAGCATCATTCCCTACACAAGTGATCAGTCCATCGTGCAGCGGTATCTGACGACCAAGGACGAAAAAGCATCGCGACGCGCCATCTGGCTCAATGGTTTGATGACCATTCCCGCAAGCCTGCTCTTCTTTGGATTGGGTACGGCGCTGTGGGTGTACTACCGGGCAAATCCCGCTGAACTGGGGCCGACTGAGAAGTTGGACCAGATTCTTCCGTACTTCATTGTTGATCAGTTGCCCGCTGGAGTGGCGGGCCTCGTCATTGCCGCGGTATTCGCGGCCGCCATGAGCAGCCTTGATTCAAGCATGAACTCCGTCAGCACGGCGTTCACCACCGACTGGTACAAGCGGTTCCGTCGCGAAGCAGGTGATGCGCATTATCTCCGTGTGGCCCGAGTTGCCACGGTCGCGATCGGCATCATCGGAACCGGAGCGGCGCTCTTCATGGCTGCGCTGGATGATGCGAGCCTGCTTGATGTGTGGTTCAAGGTGATCGGCTTGTTCGGCAGCCCGCTGGCCGGGCTGTTCATCCTTGGCGTGTTGTCACGACGAGCAGGAGCATTGGCCGGCTGGTGCGGCCTGCTTGCGGGCGTCGCCTCGGTGCTGGTTGCCAGCATGTTGACGCCGGTCAGTGGCCTGATCTATTCGGTCTTCGGCATCGTCGGGTGCGTGGTGGTCGGCATGGTCGTTGGCGCGATCCGGCCCACACGTCGACCGCTCAAGGGATTGACGGTCTCCACCATGCCGCCGGAAGCGGGCGATGATTAGTCGAGAAGTGATTCGATGCGGTCCGTCAGTTCCGGTGACATCGGTTTGACACTTGAACCGAAGAAGGCAACGGCATTCCCATTCTGGTCGACCAGATACTTTCCGAAGTTCCAGGAGGGGAGCTCGCCGGTCGCGGCTTCGAGCTGCGTGTAGAGCGGTGACTGATCGGCGCCGGACTTGGTGACGATCTTCTCCATCATCGGGAATGTGACGCCGTAGTCGACTCGGCACACCTGCGTGATGTCATCGGCGCTGCCGGGTTCCTGCCCACCGAAGTCGTTGCATGGAAACCCGATCACCGAGAAGCCGCGGTCCTTGTACTGCTGGTGCAGTTCTTCAAGACCGGTGTACTGGGGGGTGTATCCGCACTTGCTGGCGACGTTGACGACCAGCGTCACCGTGCCGGCGTAGTCGCCGAGGTTCACTGGCGAGCCATTGAGGTCATTGCATTGCAGGGCATGGATGCCGGTGGCAGTCGTATTTGTCATGGGGGGCTCCACGTCCACGACTCGAGAGTCGCAGGCGGCAAGAATGAGGGAGAGTGGCCAGAGGTGTGTGCACAGGATGTGGAGGAATTTCATCATGGGAACTCATCTTAAATGATCTGCGCAACCCCGTATACCGTTGCATGGTCGCAGTCTTCTGGGTCGTTTGATGTCGCCTTCAGATTTGAGTACTCAAACTGCAGGACTCTTATCCTGATACCATGGAGCCTGCGAGTCCATTCATCAATCAGGGAGATCTCCAAATGAGTACACCGTCTTCACGCAGTTTCGGCGAGTTGTTTTCAGCAGGATGGAGCACGTTCAAGAATAACTATGGCTTGTGCCTTGGTATTACGTTCCTTCTTCTGCTTGTGTACTTCGTCAGCGAGATCCTCACCTTTGCTGCAATGTTCCTGACCCCAGACCACCTTGGACTTATCGCTGCAAGTGTTGTGGGCTTGGTAGTCAGTCTCATCATTCCCCCGGTAGCCGCTCGCATGGGTTTTTGGCTCGTGCGACGTACTCGAGGTGGTGAACGATCGCAGCGTGGCCGCTATGGGACACTCGTCGGAATTGCATTTCTGGCTTGGTTGTGCTTTCTTCCCTCCCTGATTTGTAATATTGCGGCCCATCCAGGTGGGATGGTTCCGGGTCAACATGCTCCTGGTTTATTTGCTGCTGGCATGCAGCAAGGAATAGCGAAGTCCGCACTTGATCGAGCAGTGAAGGCTGATGTGGAAAAACATGGAAAGCTCGAGAAGGATTCTCCGGATAGGGCAGAGCGGGAAAAGGCTCTTGCGCCACTTGAGGAACGCTATCAGGCGGCAACTGCGAAGATGGACAAACTCAGAGCGAAGCAGGCGAAGACTCAAGAGGAACGAACAGTGCCACTCCTTATCGCTGCAATGGTCCTGATGGTGGCAGGGTGGATATTTCTACTCTTCTGGGCACCGTGGGCACTCTACGCGGCGATTGATCCGCTCGAGGATGCCGCAACAGTCAAACAGGCTCTCGCTCGTGGGCGTGAGCTTGCGCGAAACGCGTCAGTAGTGAGCATTTGGTTCGTGCCCATGCTCTGCACCATCATTGCGGGCATTACGTTGGTGATGATATGTCTGCCAGGACTATTCTTCGGAGTCCCTCTGATGGTAGCCGTAATTCCCGGCATGTACATGTGCTTGCGTGGTGAACGAGGTGATGAGGGCGAAACAGTTCCTGCTGCCGCGTAATCCTATCCGTCTGCGGGCCCATTCATCAATCAGGGAGATCTCCAAATGAGTACACCGTCTTCACGCAGTTTCGGCGACTTGTTCTCGGCCGCTTGGTCGATGTTCAGACACAACTATGGCCTGTGCCTTGGAATCACGGTCATCTTCTGTGTCATTTACGCCTTTTTCGTAGCCGGCAACATCATCGTGGTCGCGATGGTCTCATCCGATGAAAGCGGCATTCCCGGTGGCATCGCCAGTTCCGTATTGAACATCGTGCTGTACGGAGTCTTCATCTTCCCACTGTTCACCTATTTGGGCTTCTGGCTCGTGCAACGCACCCGTGGTGGACAACGTTCACAGCGTGGCCGGTTTGGAACCCTCGTGGTGATTGGAATCCTGACGCAGTTGTGCTTTTTCCCAGGGCAGGTCACCCAGTCATTAGGCAACCCGGGCGGCGGAGCTCAACTGCACATGATGCCTGAACTGTTTGGTGCCGGTTTTGAGGAGGGAATTTCCAAGGGAGTCCTCGATGAGGCAGTGAAGAATGATGTGGAGAAACACGGAGTGCTTGAGAAGGATTCGCCGAATGCGGCGGAACGCCATGCGGTCCTTGATCCACTCCAGAAACGCTATGACAACGCACATGAGAAGATGAAGACGCTTCAGAAGAGGATGCAGGAACTTGGGAAGGAACAGAATGCGGGAATAATGATCATTGCGATCCTCCTGTCTCTGGCAGCGGTCATATTCACCTACTTCTGGGCCCCATGGTCGATGTACGCGGCACTGGATCCACTTGAAAAGTCCTCGAATACCG
Source organism: Phycisphaerales bacterium (assembly GCA_029243925.1). Lineage (GTDB taxonomy): Bacteria > Planctomycetota > Phycisphaerae > Phycisphaerales > SM1A02 > SP202. Next base: position 438 of record JAQWRC010000287.1, on the reverse strand, counting down.
GTGCGGCTCTTGCTCGTGGCCGTGAACTTGCGAGGTCCGGCGGGGCGGTGGGCATCTGGCTCGTGCCGCTCGTGTTCTCGATCATCATGATCGTCACGCTTGCAATGTGCTGTCTTCCGGGTGTCTTCTTCGGTCTGCCCCTGGCCTTTGCCGTGGTTCCCGGCATGTACATGTGTCTGCGTGGTGAACGAGGTGATGAGGGTGAAACAGTTCCTGCTGCCGCGTAATCCTATCCGTCTGCGGATGAATGGTTCAGTTCGCGTGCTTGCTTGAAGGTGGCGATGGCCTTGGCACGGCTTGCCTTCAGGTCGACGATCGCTTCGCAGGGTGGTCGATCGATGAGCCATCGCGTGCGGTATGTGCCATCGGGGTCAAAGACCTCCGCTTGACGTTCTGGATTGAAGATGCGGAAGTACGGGGCAGCGTCAGTGCCGGTCG
>JAQWRC010000227.1 GCA_029243925.1 Phycisphaerales bacterium | reverse complement strand
CGCATGGCACGCTTTGTCCAGGGTCGAGTTGATCGCAGGAAGGCCCGGGACGAAGCGGCCGCATCGGCAGCAGCTGAATGACAGGGTCATGAAACGAAGTCTTGCCTGATGGCAACGAAGAGGCTCGCGATGTGCGCTTCGGCGTGAAGGACTATGGCTATGGTCCGAAGATCATGGGTCCTGAGGGTGCGCGGTTGATCGCGATCCAGTAGGATGTGCCGTTGGACGTCGACTGGTTGTCCGACACGAATTGATGAGAGTCCGTGGCAGGTCACGATGCGACATGAATGGAATGGCTGTTCGTCCTGCCTCGGTGAGGGGCCTGGCAGTGCTTGCGGCTACGGGCACACGCCCCAATGTTCGATGATCTTCAGCAGGTCCGTCATATCCACGGCACCATCGCTGTTGACATCTCCGATGCAGGTGGTGGGGCAGTCTGCACAGGGCACGCCATCGCCAAGCCAGTTGCCGCCGAAGTTGTCACACGAGTCCATCGTGACCAGGTCGCATCCGCTGCTGACACAACACGCCCCGGGGCATGTGCATGGGAAGGCGTCGGCGTACGAGAGGTAGGGGGATTCCCCATCGCGCGTAAAGAAGATCACGCGTTCATCCTCATCTGAACTGAACTGGCCGCATGAGTCACGATCGACCAGTGCAATCCCCTCGATGTTTCCATCCGGCATGTCACTGTCGTAGTGTTCGTAGATGTCGATCGTCCCGGTCAGATCATCTGAACTGAGCGTCGACACTTCAAGTGAATTGACGTTCTTGGGGTTGTGCCAGACATGCATCAGTCCGCTGTCACGATCGAAGTGAAGTCCCGCGATCTCATTGACGGCGGTCAGAAAGGAGCCGTGGTTGATGAAGTCGTCCGAGGCATCGGGGTTGATGTCGAACACGTGCAGGCGTCCGTCGATCTGGTGTCCCACGATGATCAGGCCACCCATGCCCCTGGTGCTGCCTGTGAAGGCGGAGCCATCGGGGTACCGGAACCCCGATGCAAGCAGGTTGGCATCGGGAGCGAATTCCAGTCCCTCGGCGCCCAGGCCCTTGGTTTCCGGTGGCATGGCGTTGCCATTGTTCAGGGTCTCGAGATCCCAGGTGTGCTGCACCGTCGGGGTGCTGTTGATGTCGATGACCCGGGCGATCCTGCCATTGTCTTCATCGAGGGTGTAGAGCTCGTCAGTGGCGTCGTGATCAACCAGGGCACACGCTTCGATATCGGTTCCGATTCCAGAAGGAAGCACCAGTGTCTGGACAAGTTCAAAGTTCCCCGAGAGCGGGTTGTGGGTGAATTCCCAGGTGTGCCGGTTCTGGCGGATGACCCAGAGTGACTGGTTCCCGGGATTCCAGGTGGCGCCGCTGAGATCACTGGAAGCATTGGAGATCGAGATCGAATCTTCCGAGCCACCCGGCCATGGTGCAGCCATGGCGACAGTCGCCAGGGACATGGTGCAGGCAAGTGTCAGAAGGATGTGCATGCTCGTTTCATCCCATTCGTGCCATGGGCACATGGTTCATGGCCATTCCTCACTATACCTCACGCTGTCTGAACCACCCCGGATATATCTGGTGGTTCCCCGTCTCACCCCCTCCCCCCGTAAGGGGGAGAAGAGGGGGTGGGACGGGAGACCTACCGCTTCAAACGGCTTGATGCATTCCGGCTCACCTCACTCCTCGAAGTCATCGCCCCGGGCTCAATGGCCTGGGGTGGACTGGTGTGGCCTGGACTTGGCCCCTTCGAATCAGAGCAGGTGCAGATTCAGGTCATGGTCGGTGGGGCATATCACCAACTGGAAGTTGGCCTGTTACCTGAGATGCTTGAGGGTCTGCTCACGATGTTCCAGATTCGAGGGATCATCGGGCTGGACATTCTGAGCAAGCAGCGGGCATGTATTGATCTGGAGTCGGAGCGACTTTGGCCGCATGTCGGGATGAAACTGAATGTTGCGGTCTGACACCAATTAGCCCGTGCCGGCATCCTCTAGCTGCCGTCGAAGTTGCCGCCAACGTCTGGTCCGATGACCAATCCTGGTGATGGTTGAGCTCTATAGAGATCACGCCCATTCCGCGGTTAGCCACTTCCGGGTGGTGATAGCTTCGCCTGTAGGGGAAGCTATGCTGTCAGTTGGCAATTGCGTTCGGTGCGAAGGATGTGGTGTGTGGGCATTTTGTCCGGTCACCAGAGCGACGAGATGCTTTGTAGTTCTCCGACGACAAATGCTATTCCGGCAATTGCGATTAGCATAAGAATCATTAGTGCTAACACAAGGCTATTCGTTTTGAAAGTTCTTCTTGTTAGTTTGTCAAGAT
>JAQWRC010000221.1 GCA_029243925.1 Phycisphaerales bacterium | reverse complement strand
CCACTGCACCGGCCAAGAAGAATCCAACGCAACGACTGCCCCGCTTCCCTGGCACTGCGAGCTGTTTCAAGAAGCCCCTCAGGATTCTTGTCATGCTCCCATCGATGCGGCCACACGACCACAGGGGTGTTATGTAAAACTCTCTCCGCTACTCTTGATGCGCCGGGCGCGGACACTGGAGGCCAGATGATCGAACTGCGAGTTCGAATGTGATCCTCTGCACCATCCATCAGATGGTCCGGACAATGGCCAACCAACTCATCGATCCCCCCACAAAACGATTCCAGATTCCAACTGCTGTTCCACGCCACATGATCTGCAGCGAGAAGACTCATCAGATTCGTGATCGGATACTGCAGATCACGCTCTCCGCCAGCCCCGTATTCAGTTCGAAATGGATACACCATTTGATTCTCATGCATGTAGAGCAAGAACGGCCTGCTGCTGATGTCTGACGGAAGCAGCCCACGAAGATCCCCCAGCGACAGCAATGACGTGGCAAAGACCGCATCAGGCTTCCACTGCCCACCTGCATCTTCAAGCAACTGCCCTTCGTACATCTGATCGATCAGCTCAGCAGCGCCGATCCGCATTCTCCAATTCCAGGCCCTGCCCGGCCGCGTAGCCCATCTCCATTCATGCCGGCTGTACGCACTGATGAGTTCACGGACGGATCGATGCGACCCTGAATCGTAGGACTCGAAGCCTAGTATTCGAAGAGAGCTGCCATCAGATTGTTTTCGAGTACCATTGATCATGATGTCCAATCCTAACGATTCCAACGCCGCACAAGATGCACTCCCTGCGATCGATAGCATCGAAATGGCTCCGTTGTGCGCGATCTTCCGACGGCATCTCAAGGAACAGAACCTCAAATACACACCTGAGCGGGCCGACATCCTGAATGCCATCATTGAGCAAGATGGCATCTTTGAAGCCGACACACTGATGCATGGGATGCGAGCACAAGGCGATCGCGTATCGAAGGCCACCGTCTATCGAACGTTGAAACTGCTTCAAGACGCCGGCATCATCAACCAGACGCTCTTCGATGGAAAGCAGGCGCACTATCAACTGGTCTACGGACGCAGTGAACTCGATTCAATGGTCTGTGTGAACACCGGAGCAATGATGCAAATCGAAAGCACTGAACTTGCCGATCTTCGCGACGCGATCTGCCGGGAACATGGCTGGGAACCTGTAGGCCACAGATTTCAGGTGTACGGAATCTCACCTGGATCTACACCGCGCAGCGACTGATCAGGGCGCAACCGTTCCCCACAGCTCCGCAAAGCGCCCCCCCGCTACATCTTCAACGTGCATCTGGAGGCAACGTCCCGCCTCGGGCATGTAGCTCATGTCGATGTGCACGGAATGGACCGGCAACGCCGCCTCAATCTTGGAGGCCCACTCGATGAGCAGTACTCCGTTGACATCGCCGAGGCATTCATCCCATCCTACGGATTCCAGATCTTCAAGCCCACTGAGACGATACGCATCGATGTGATACATACGCTTGAGCTCTCGACCCTGATCACCAACGGCGTGCTCATGCAGTATGGAGAAGGTGGGACTTGAAACATCACGCGATGCGATACCCAAGCCTTGGGCAATGCCACGAACAAGACAGGTCTTCCCCGCCCCCAATGGGCCGTTCATTGCAAGAACATCTCCACCCTGCAGCAGGCCGGCCAGTTCCACGCCTGCGCTCAGCGTCTCCGTCTCATTAAGGGTGATGAGTTGCCTCATTTCGTCACATGTTCCCAACCAGCGTTCGTCACATCGTGTTCATCAGATCCATCGACCACGACGACACGCCGCGCATCGTCCGCCGAGCACTCGACAACACGTCCGATCTCCGTGACCGGACACTCGAGTATCTGCTCCGGCACCAAACCAGACGTGCAAAAACACAGCTCATAGTCCTCACCGTCATGGACGGCTTGGCGCCAACTGGATCCTTCAGAACACGGGATCAAGGAGGCATCGATGTGCATCTGCATGCACGGATCACGCTCAACCATGTGAGCGGCATCAGTCCCAAGCCCATCACTGAGATCGATCATTGCATGCAACTGCTCACCCAGAATCGCATGCAACATGATGGCCTCGCCGATTCTCGGTTCAAACGTCAAATGATGACCGGCACCATCTTCATCCAGAGAACCTCCAAGGCGGCCAGTCACACAGATTCGATCACCAACCTGGGCTCCGAATCGCGAAACAGGCCCATGTTCAGTCGGCCTGGCCAGCACAGTCACCGAACACGTCAGTGGCGATGCCGCATCCTGATGCACCGCAAGATCTCCACCGATTATTGGGGATCGATATTGGGTTGCGGCATCACGCATGCCTTCAAAAAGCTCAATGGCCGACTCATCCGACCACCCCATTGGCACAACAGCAGACACAAGACTGGCAACAGGACGACCCGCCATTGCTGCGACATCACTCAGAGCACGAGCCACTGCCTTGCGCCCAATGATGGACAGAGGAGTTCCATCAACGCAGACATGGATACCATCGATAATTTGATCAACCGCGACAAGCACACCGGTGCCGGATGATTCAGACGCCAAGTCCAGCAACGCCATGTCATCACCAGGGCCAATACGGACTTCTGGCCCAAATGATCCCGTGGCACATATACGATCCAAAACGGCGTGTTCATTCATGATTTGAAGGCTACAGCCCACCTCTATTGGGAGCAAGAATCGCTGTTTTTGGGTGTGATTCCTATGGACATTGAAATTTCATGGACTTCACGGAACCGACTGGCCACCAGCAGCGTATTACATGCCAGAGAGATCATCGTCCAACGACCTCTTGAAGTACAGACCTACTCCTCTTTCCTCCCTCTGGTTGCACACGCCAGAACACACAAACCATCTGTTTCTTTTCTCCCCCAAATCTCCGGCCCTCAAAGGGCCGGAGATTTGTTTTTGGAGTGCGACTGGGCATGGCCCAACGCGTCGAGAATGGCAGCACATGTTCTCTCGGTTGCACCCTGCATCTCAAGAAGTACTGCCAGTCCACGTTGAGCGATATCAGCACGTTCATCATCATCCGCCAGCAACGACGCGAGGCGTTCGCCCAACTGCTCTGGCCGACACTGCACGATCCCGCCATGCTCCAGCAGGCAGTCGACTGTCGACGTGAAGTCTGATACTGAAGGCCCAACGATCGTCGCCACGCCAAGCCCCACTGGCTCCATCATGTCCGATCCATGGAGCGATCCGAAACTTCGACCGATGACGACGATGTCAGCCAACGCATAGGCCTGAGACAACTCTCCTATCGTGTCCAGTAGAAATCGCCCCGTCTCGGATCCGCATGCTCCACTTGAACGCCGCACGCATCCTTCGAGC
>JAQWRC010000196.1 GCA_029243925.1 Phycisphaerales bacterium | reverse complement strand
GTAAATCGATGTGGGATCTGGCGTCACACCGTCAAAGGTCAATGCAAACTGGTTGACATCGACGTAGATGACCTGATCTGCGCCAACGAGCTCGGCGATGTGAGCAATGGGCACCACGTCATCCGAACGATCACTTCGCCTGGCTGCGACCATGGCATCTCGTGGTGCAATCATGTTGCCCTCAGAAATCACGCCCTCTTCCATGAGCTGCGCCGTTGCTTCATCTGCAATCACGCGACGCAATCGCGTCGGATTCACCACACCACGGCGATCATCAATGAAGATCACCGTGGGGACATTTGCGAGTGTGTATTCGGCCTCAAACTCCGGTTCCGGATGCACCGCGTATCCAACTGCACTGGCGATGTTGCACCCCGAAAGAACAAAGAGGGACACGGCGGCCAATACAGCAAGGAGCAGAGCATGAATCGCGAATCGAGTTACTACCATGACGGATCTTCCAGTTCTGGTTTGTACTTATCGGGGTACTTCGGTTCAAGATGCGGGTAGAAGATCCAGGCCGTGTGCTTTATGAAATCCGCAAGCAGTCCTGTCTGAATGGCTTCCTGCGTAGCGGAATCACGATCCAATTCTTTGAGTACCGGGAAGCGGCTGGAGATGCTGTACGCATCCGTAAACTCGTTGGCATCGAGCCCTTCACGCTCAATGATACCGATAGTCGCTGTCGCCTCACCGTCCCAGATCCACCGATTTCCTGGCGGGTTGAGTCGAAACGTATGGATATCGATCAGGACGATCCGATCCACATTGAGTTGCTTGATCATGTCACTAAACGGCAACGAGTTCCATCGCGGAGTTGAGAACTGCCACTCTCGAATGTACACAGGTGACATGACTTGGATTCCGGACACTTCACGGTTCAGCAAGTTTCCGACACCGACACTGACCGATTCCGTGAGCCTGGGATACTGGTACAGAATGTCCAGATCTGCATCGACGATGACCGCCACGCTGTGGTGTTCAAGGCCCTCGTACTGGGGAAGCACTTCAATGCGCTTTTGGTATTCAAAGCTCTGCGACATCGCACCGGCAAGGAATGCCGCCTGGCAGGCGGCGAGTGTGATCACGCCGACAATGGCGAGCAGCAACAGCAAGAACCGAATCATCAGATCAACTCCTTGAAAAGGAGAATCTTATACACCCACGCCAACAACACCATCCCAATGACGGCCCATGTCCATTTTGCCGTCCAATATCGGGCTACCAGGCCACCCAGAGGTGCTCCCGTCAGCAAAACAATTATGGAACCAAGAAAAACGACAGCTGTACCTATGGCAAGAACTGCCCCAAACGGCTGGTTCACAAATGCCCCCACGAAGTCGCCGTGTGCAGCGTGGGTAAATGAAGTGGTATACCCACAGGTCGGGCATGGCATGCCCACCGTCGAGATCCAATTGCATGCGGGAAGTCCCAACTGCTTGTGCGTCCCTGCGCCGGACGCATCTGGAGTCAGCACCACCGCGATCGCCAAGACCACGCCAGTCGCGACAGCCAGACCAGCCGCCATCAGCCGCTTCTGCCATTGCGGACCACGTGCAGCCGCCACCGGAATACAGACCCTCTCTTGATCCATGACAGAGCCTACCACGCAGCCAC
>JAQWRC010000190.1 GCA_029243925.1 Phycisphaerales bacterium | reverse complement strand
CGCCGCTCCCGGCCCCAACGAACACGAAGGCACGTGAGTACGACACCCCCCGCTCATGAGGTCATCGAACGACTCGGGCTGCAGCCGCATCCCGAAGGCGGGTTCTACCGGGAGACGTGGCGTGATGAGCCAGCCGATGGCTCACGGGGAAGTGGCACCGCCATCCTCTTCCTGCTGCGTGAAGGTGAACACTCGCGCTGGCACCGCGTCGATGCCGTGGAGATCTGGCATTACTACGACGGCGCCCCATTGGCACTTGATGTTTCCATGGATGGCTCCACGGCTGAACACCATGTACTGGGGCCCGGCCTCTTCAAGGACGAATCGCCTCAGGCCATTGTTCCTGCTGACGCGTGGCAATCTGCACGCACACTGGGCGACTGGACGCTTGTCGGCTGCACCGTGAGTCCTGCATTTCAGTTCGAGGGGTTTGAACTCGCTGACGATGACTTTGCGCCCACAAGCGGATGAACTCAATCCCGATACGCTCGGTGACAGTCTGAACAGGTCGCATTCAAGGCCGCAAAATGATTCCGTGCCTGGTCAAACTGCTGACGCCGCAATGCATGTTCAAGCGCAGTGGCTTGTGCAATAGACTCCACGGCATGATTGCGAAAGCCCTCCTCCTCCATCTGGGCGCACCCATCAAACGCCACGCGAAGTAAATCGACGAGTGCTGCCGATTCTGCGGCTGCTTCTGACGATGGCGAGACGCCGGATGTCTGCATCGCAAGCAGTGACGTCTGCTCATCGATCTTGGCCATCAGGACTGCGAAGGAATCGAAACTCTGGATGTCCGAGACGCGTGGGGCCCGCTCGTGAGATGGAATCACCCTTGCATCAGCAACCGAGCGGAACAGTCCCTGAAATGCGGCGTCCGCACCCGCCTGATCCATCAGCTGCATGCCCTGCGCGGAAGACAGTTCACCTGTTCCAATCAGGCCCACTGCAGCGGCCGCGGGTGCGCGATTGGTCCCGTGGTGGCAGTGGATGTACACGGGACGTTCCAACTCCTCCAAGACGGCGATCAGTTCGCTTGCCTGCTGATGGGTAATGCCGGAATAGCGAAGCGGCAGATGAACGATAGTCATGGCCGCGGGTGGACGAACTCCGGGCGGCGTTGCATCGACGTCAATCACAGACCGGAATCCCATCTGCTGCAATGCGTCGTACCCACCAGGCTGTCCGCCAATGAACACCTCGACACCTGAATCCACCTGCCTGAACGACTCTGGCACCATGGGCGGCACCTGCTCTGGATGGTGTGGTGACTGGCAGCTGCCGCATACGCCAGCAATCAGGATGAATCGAATCCAATGGCACATCACGACTGGATTGTATCGCCCGACTGGTGTCAATAATGACGCGTGCTGAGTAGGCTGGCAGGATGCCTGAACTTCCAGAGGTAGAGCGCGGGAGACGGATGACCACCGCAGTGGCAAAGGGACGAATCATCTCCCGCGTGCGGTGTGCTGATGACCGCATCGTGATAGAAGATGCTGCCCCACGTACATTGGCGAAGAAACTGACCGGGCGGCGCGTGATCGATGTCCACCGTCATGGGAAACAACTGTGGTTTGAACTTGATCAACCCCCGATGCCCCTGTTCCACTATGGAATGACTGGTGCATTTCACGTTCCCGGTGGAGAGCACCTTGAGTTGGAATCCGGGATCGATCCAGGCACCTCATGGCCACCGCGATTCTGGAAGATCCAACTTGAGTTTGAGGACGGCGGCAAACTTGCCATGACCAGCGCACGCCGTCTGGGACGCATCAGACTTCGCAATGATCCTCGGCACGAGCCACCGATCAGCCGGCTGGGCTTTGATCCACTTCAGAACATGCCGTCGCCGAAGGCATTTGCGGTGCTGCTTGCCGGCCGCCGCGTCACACTCAAGGGCCTGCTGCTTGACCAGTCGTTTGCCGCTGGTGTCGGCAACTGGATCGCGGATGAGGTGTTGTACCAATCGGGACTTGATCCACGGCGACGAGTCGACAGTCTCGCGACGGATGAAATCCACGCCATGCATCACTGCCTGAAACGAATCATCCGAACATCTGTCGGAGCCAATGCCGACAAGGGGCGACTGCCAAACTCCTGGCTCTTCCATGAACGATGGGGCCGGGATGCGGAGGCCACCACACATGATGGCGAGCGCATCGAGCATCTGACGATTGCGGGGCGAACCACGGCATGGGTCCCTGCTCGCCAACACTGAACTTCACCTGCTGACCTGATAGGCTTGCATCATGATTCGCGCCATTGACCCCGCCTCCGGAAATCGCAATGTGCTCGGTGGCGACATGATCCCATGTTCCACCGATCCCATGACAGGCTTCTACCGCACTGGATGCTGCGAAACCGGTCCCGATGATCAGGGTTCGCACACCGTCTGCATTCTCGTGACGGATGCCTTTCTGGAATTCTCACGTGCCGCGGGCAACGATCTTTCAACGCCCATGCCCCAATATGGGTTCCCGGGCCTCAAAGAAGGTGACCACTGGTGCCTCTGTGCGCCTCGGTGGCACGAAGCGATGGTCAATGGGCATGCGCCTCAGGTCGTGCTGGAAGCCACGCATGAAGGCGCATTGGAACATTGCCAATTGGATGACCTCATCGCACATGCGGCTGAATGATTCACCCGAGCATGTATCCGCTGGCCAACTCGCGGAAGTCAGCAGCCTGCTGTTCAATCCACGCTTCGTCACGACCAAGTTCCTCCGCCATGAGGCGGGCGACATCCTCCGCAACGTCCGATGCCGCAGCTGCATCGAGCAAAAGCGAACGTGTACGTCGGGCAAGGATATCTTCGACCGTTCGGGCCAACTCGAGTCGGGCTCCATGGACCACGACGCCACGCGGATACGGCAGACGATCATGCAGTAGTTCATGTCCCCGATCGACTTCATCACAGATTGCCATGACTTCTGGTGCATCCGCACCGTACACGCGCAACCAGTTTTCGGAAGGCATGGCGGGATCATCGCGATCAAGCCAGCCACGGAGATGAAGATCCTCGGTGGCGCATTCGTGCCGATCAAGACCGCCCACGTCAATGGCATGATCCATCGTATCTGCCGCCATGCGGCGATAGGTCGTCCACTTGCCACCAATAATGGTCACGAGTCCACCGCGGGACACGATCACTTCGTGCTCACGCGAAATTTTCTTCGTTGCCGTTCCCTCATGCTTGATCAGCGGTCGAAGTCCTGCAAAGACACTGAGCACATCGCTGCGCTGTGGATCTCGATCGAGATATCGTGCCGCATTGCGAAGAATGAACTCGATTTCCTCCTCGGTCGCTCGCGGCTCAAGGATTGGTTCTGGCGCATGCTCATCCGTCGTCCCGACAAGACAGCGCTCATGCCAGGGGATGACGAACAGCACCCGCCCATCATCGGTATGCGGCACCATGATGGCGGTGTCGCCTTGCAGGAATGAGTGATCGAGCACCAAGTGCACTCCTCGGCTTGGTTCGACAATCGATGTCGCTTCCGCATCATCCATCCTGCAAATGGCATTGGAGAAGACGCCCGTGGCATTGATGACGACGCGTGCTCTGGCCTCGTGCACATCTCCGGTTTCCTGATCTTGAAACCGGACACCGGACACATGGTCCTGTTCATCACGGAGCAGGTCGGTGACTGCGGCGTGATTGAGCATGATGGCTCCGAGATCCATTGCAGTACGGACCAGAGTGACGCACATGCGGGAGTCGTCAAATTGGCCATCATGGTATTCCGTACCACCATCAAGCCCCTCGGATTCCAGATTCGGAATATGCCGAAGCGTTTCGTCTGGCCGGAGACTTCGAGAGGGCGCGAGATTCAACTTGCCTGCCAGCAGATCGTAGAGTTTCAGGCCAATGCCGTAGAACGGCCCTTCCCACCACCTGTAGCGCGGAACGACAAACGCGAGATTGGTCACCAGATGCGGTGCATTTTGGTACATCAATCCACGTTCATGTAATGCCTCTCGAACGAGAGAAATGTTTCCCTGCTGCAGATACCGCACGCCACCATGAACGAGTTTGGTCGAGCGACTGCTGGTTGCCTTGGCGAAGTCCACCTGCTCCAACAGCAAGGTCCGGTACCCACGTGACACAGCATCAACAGCTGCACCGAGACCACTTGCACCGCCGCCGATGACGATGACATCCCATTCTTCCGTCGCCTGCAGTTGACCAAACA
>JAQWRC010000184.1 GCA_029243925.1 Phycisphaerales bacterium | reverse complement strand
ACCGTCAATGGCACCGTCTGGTTCGATGACAAGTACGTGGGCAATCCACTCGTCTACTGCGGCTGCGTGGGCGTTATGCCCAGGGATCGAATCGAAGGCGATCCGCATCCTGGAGATTTGATCGTCGTCCTCGGCGGCCGTACGGGTCGTGATGGCATTCATGGCGCAACGTTCTCGTCGGCGGAGCTGACCGATACGCATGTCGATGAGTTTTCACATGCCGTTCAGATCGGCAATGCAGTGACGGAAAAGAAGACGCTCGATGCCATTCTCATTGCTCGCAACGATGATGGCGATTGCCTGTTCAACTCCATCACAGATTGCGGCGCTGGTGGATTCTCCAGTGCTGTCGGCGAGATGGGCGAGGTGCTTGGTGCGGAAGTGCACCTTGACGCGGCGCCACTCAAGTATGCCGGACTGTCGCCGGTTGAGATCTGGATCTCCGAGGCGCAGGAGCGAATGGTGCTTGCGGTTCCAGAGGGCAATCTGGAACATATACAGAGCATCTGTGATGAGCATGACGTCGAATGCTGCGTGCTCGGAGTTTTCGGCACGGAACATCGGGAACTGATTCTGAACTATGGAGATGTCGAGGTGGGCAGAATGCCCATGGCGCTGCTCCATGAAGGCCTGCCGGATCGGGTACGTGTCGCGTCCTGGAGTCTGCCGGAACGCGAGAGTGAGTCGACGTACAGCAAGCCACCCGCCATCAAGGATGCATTGCCACGGCTGCTTTCGCATCCAAACATCGCTTCGAAGCGATGCATCATCGAGCAGTATGACCATGAAGTGCAGGGCCGCAGTGTCATTCGGCCTCAGGTTGGTGTGCACGGCACCGGTCCATCGGATGCCGCCGTGCTTCTGCCAGTGGCGGATTCGAACCGTGGACTCGGCATTGCCTGTGGATTGACGACTGGCTTGCGTGATGATCCATATCGCATGGCCATAGCAGCACTCGATGAGTGCGTACGAAATCTGGTGTGTGTTGGCGTCGACCCCACGCGCATTGCGGTATTGGACAACTTCTGCTGGCCCGGATGTGACCAAGAGCAGTTGCTTGGTGAACTCGTGCGTGCTGCAGAGGGATGCTATGACGCGGCGATGGCATACAGGACACCATTCATTTCCGGGAAAGACTCGCTCAACAATCAGTTCACGACCGACGATGGGACGACGATTCGCATACCACCGACTCTACTGATCTCAGGCTTCGGCATCATTGATGACATTCATCGCTGCATCACGATGGACGCCAAGGATTCCGATTCCGATTTGATTCTGGTCGGTGGCACATCACCCGTTATTGGAGGTTCGATCTATGCGGACTGCTTCAATGCTTCAGGTGATCGATCGCTTCCCGAATGTGATTTAACCGTCATGCCGGTGACGGCCACGCGGGTTGCCCAGGCCATCGCCGATGGACTTATTCGCTCAGCGCATGATTGTTCAGAGGGTGGCGTGCTGGTCGCTGCGGCCGAAATGGCCTTTGCCGGTGATCGGGGCTTGGCCGTGGATCTTCGCGAAGTATCGGGCACCAATGATGTGCATACAGCCGCATTCGGAGAATCGCCCGGGCGCTATCTTCTTGAAGTATCCCCAGCTCACCGCGAGGCATTGGCCGATGTCCTTGATGGAACAACGCACACTCACATCGGCACGTTCAATGCAGGATGTGATTTCGAAGTAATCGATCACGCAACGTTCACCCTCGAGGCGCTTCGCGCTGCATGGCTGGGAACGATCACATGGTGACTTCATGATCAATGCGCTTGTCATTACAACCACCGGGATTAACTGCGATCTGGAGCTCGCCGAGGCATTTCGTCTGGCGGGCGCGATGCCAACATCCATCCACCTGAATGAGTTGCTTGAGCATCCGGATCGCATCGACGATTTCGATCTCATCGGTTTGCCGGGTGGATTCAGTTACGGCGATGCCGTCGCAGCGGGTCGTATCGCCGCCCAGTTGATGCGGAGTGGCCTGTATGGCGCATTGCGGCGTGCCGTTGATCGCGGTGTCCCCATGATCGCACCGTGCAACGGATTTCAAGTTGCCGTGCAGGTCGGCTTGCTGCCTGACCCGGCGGTCAGCGATGAACCGCCGGTTCCGTCCGTGGCGTTGGTGGACAACACGTCAGCGCGTTTCATCGATCGATGGGTTCGATTCAATGTTCCCTCGAATACGGTCTGCGTCTGGACTTCGAAATTGCAGTTGAACACTGACAGCGCCATCATTCCCATCGCGCATGGTGAGGGTCGATTTGTTCCATCCTCACAGGAGCATCTGAAGCAATTGGCATCGGATGGTTGCATTGCAATGCGGTATGAACCGGAAGACAACCCGAATGGTTCCGCTGACGATGTGGCTGGAATCTGCGATCCCTCAGGCCTTGTCTTTGGTTTGATGCCACACCCGGAGCGATATACACGGTGGACGCAGCATCCTTCCTGGACCCGCCTCGGTGAGTCCGCCACAACGGGTGATCCTCCGGGGTTGCAGATGTTCCGCAACGCCGTCTCGTGGGTGCAGTCACGCCGCGAAGCCGCCTGCTCGAATACGGTGTAATACCGTATCGCGTGTATTTCGGCGATGCCGGGAGTAGTCCGTGCCGATCGATCCGTATTTCTTCAAGAATCAAGCATCTCGGGACGGAGATTTTTCCTGTCCGCATTGTGGGTACAACCTGCGTGGACTCTCGGTGGAGTCGAAATGTCCGGAATGTGGGGTGCATCCGAAGGAGTCGGAGGAAGAGGAGGGCGATTGGCACGAGGAGTCCTCAACCGCATTGCCTCCTCACGCTGATCAAGGGCAAACACTGACTGATACGCCGGATGATTTGTCCGATGCACCAGGAATTCGAGGATCCACGCGCCGTCCCACGTGTTCGGGGTGCGGCTACGATCTTTCGCGACACCCCCCAACCGGTCGATGCCCCGAATGCGGTCGGGAGTACGGTGAACAACCTCGCCGAGTTGAGATATTTGGTGAACCACTCATGACCGAATCGGTCATTCGGTCTGCCCAGTGGCGGGTCGGCATTGGATTGCTCCTGATTGCGTCGATTGCGTTTGCCGGATTCACGCTCTTCAGCCTGTATAGCGGGAGTGTGCCATTAGGCGGATTTGGATTCGTCATGGTTCTTATCACGGCGATCTGGGCTGTTGGCAGTTGTCTGGCTATGCCGCAATCACTTGATGGTGGTTCTCCTTTCTGGAGACCACTTCGTATTGGATCCTGTGTTTCACAACTGTTGTGGCCCGTGAGCATGGTGCTGGCCTGGGGCATTGCAGGTGACGTGCTGCCAATGGGCCTGAGTACGATCGTCGGATTGTTGGATTTCACAGCCTTCCTTGGATTTGTCGTATTGCTCGTTCAATTGGAGCGGATGACACGTGACATGGCGCTGCGGACTTCAGCGAAGCGTTTGGGATCGGCATTGTGGCTTGTGCTGCCTTCCGGGCTCATCATGTCATTTCTTCCAGTCCCCACCGTTGCGGATACGGGGTTCGTCAGTGCTGGCGCGTTTGCTGTCATTGCCATTTCAATTTTGCTCCTGCCCATCTACGCCATCGCGATCATCCTCATACTGTCGCTGATCGATCTTGCCGGGTTTGGGCATTGGACCATGCGTCATGAACGCTTTCTGCTGGAACGTCCGGACCGGATTGCAGCCAAGAAAGCGGCAATGAACAAAGGAACCGAGTGGCTCCCCATGGCTGATCGGGATGAGGTGGGTCAGGAGCCATGCTCCAACTGCGGTTATGACCTGCATGGGCATGCTGTAGGCGCCACCTGCCCGGAGTGTGGAGTTCAGAGTGGCGATGCGATGGGGCCTCCACCCACTCGGGCTGCTCTTCGAAGTGTTGAATCCGAAGATGAGCCTGGCGACATCCCTCTCCTGTGATCTGCTGATTCGCCCTAGAATGCATCTTGATCAAGGAGTTGCTCAATGGGTACGGAACCAATGCGATGCGGAGTAGTCGGCGTCGGCCGAATGGGTCGACATCATGCGCGTGTGTATGCGCAGCTGGAGAACGTGGATCTGGTGGGAGTCGTTGACCGCGACTCCGCACGCTGCGCCTCGATGACCGAGGAGTGGGGCGGGCAGGGATTCGATACCGTCGAGCAGCTCATCGCCGCAGGCGTGGATGCCGTCACTATTGCGACGCCTACGATTCACCACCTTGAAGCTGCGCAGGCGTTGCTGGAAGCCGGCGTGGCATGCTTGGTGGAAAAGCCACTCGCCCCGTCGGCGAATGAAGCGGCCACGATCATGGACGTAGCCGAGCGAAGTGGTACGACATTGCAGGTGGGCCACGTCGTCCGCTTTGACCCAGTCATGCAGGCGATCAAGGCTCTGGGTCCGATTCAGCCGCGCCACCTCGAGTTGCACCGCATCAGTCCGATGACGTTCAGGAGTCTGGATGTCAGTGTCGTACTCGACATGATGATTCATGATCTCGATCTTCTACTCATGCTCGTCGGCGAGGAGCCGTCCGACATCCAGGCCAGCGGCGTACCGGTGCTGAGCGAGGAATTGGATGTCTGCAATGCACGACTGACATTTCCCCCATGCAGTGGGGGTTTCTGCACGGTCGCCAATGTCACGGCCAGTCGCCTGGCACTCAAGACCGAGCGGAAGATCCGGATCATCAGTGAAGACATGTATCTCTCAGCGGATTTCGCGACTCGAACAGGCACAGTTGTGCGACACAGTTCCAACTCTGAGCGAATCGATGATTTGCGAGCACGGATCCGAAACGGTGAAGATCTCAGTGATGTGAATTACCTTGACCTAGTCGAGTTCGAAGAATTGAACGTCAAGGATGAGGAACCACTGCGTCTGCAGGCCGAGGATTTTCTTCACAACGTTCGTACGGGGACACGTCCGGCGATCGATGCCGAAGCGGGATTCGCAGCGGTTCGAACGGCAGAGCGCATTCTTGAAGCAGCTGACCAGACCGGCGCGTGCAGCGTCTGATCTCGGCGTCACATTCCCCAGTTGTCGGGTACGGGTGGGGGGCCTTCAGAGATATCCGGGCGCACATCGAGTTCGATGAGCGGCTTTCTCGACATGGCAACAATGAACATTTCCCGTGAAACAGATCGTGACGCGGGGGGGCGCATGGGTCGTACCTCCTCAAAGCAGGAAGCGGTTCGCTGGATGAGTTTCGGATATTCCCCACCCTCGAACACCTTCATGACCAGATGTCCGCCCTCCTTGAGCAGGTCGGTACATCGATGAAGGACCATGTCACAGAGGTCGATGCTTCGCAGGTGGTCCGTGTCACGGTGCCCGGTTGTGTTGGGGGCCATGTCAGACAACAGCACATCGAACGCGCTATCCTCGGGAAGACCCGCCAAGGCACGAAGCGTCTGGCCGGTCACGGTTCGGAGATCCTCCTGCAGTGTCCGTATGTTCGAGTCCGGCAGGGGATCCAGCGGCAACAGATCCACGCCAACCGCCATGCCCGAGCTGCCGATACGTGTCGAGGCGTATTGGAGCCATGATCCTGGTGCGCAACCGCAATCAAGCACGGCATCGCCTCGTCGCAGTATGCCGCGTTTTTCGTCAATGGCCTTGAGTTTGTAGATGGCGCGAGACCGCCACCCTTCGCGTTTTGCTTCCTTGAACCAATGGTCATGAAGTTCGCGAACCATCTTCCTCAGTCCCAGTGGAAGATGCCATGAGGCTTTGGGTTGTGCTTTACGGTGAATCGAATGACGCCATGGGTGGTTCGAATGACGAATGGCATGTCACCGCCATTGAGTGAACCATGAATAGCATCATCCCGCGTTCCGGGTTCGATGTGCATTTGCCCCGCCTTGATGCGGAGGGCGACCCGTCCGCTTTTGGCAAACAGATCAAGCATGCCTTCCGATTTCGGCGCAAGTCGTACATTCACATCGCCTTCACTGGTCAAAATCTTCACCGGCCCGCGCAGCGGTTGGTCGGACAGAAGTTCGACGTCGCCGTCGGAGGTGATGAGTTCCACCGGACCAGTGACTTCATCAACTGAAATGTCACCGTGAGTCGTGTTGACAGAGATTCCGTCGATCATCGGCACCTCTACGATGACATGTCCTCTCCACCAATCTGCCACTTGTTCGTCTCGAGGAGTGACGTTCACGACCAGTACCGGCCCTCGGTCATCTCGATCGATGGTGGTGGACCAGGTGATGAACTCGTCGAGGCCGATGTCGTCGTGCTGGCTTGCGTCCGAATGGCGGGTCACCTGAACGAACGCATCCCCGTTTGTGTCGGGGGCCGTGCCACGGACCACCACATTTCCGGCAAATGTGTTGATTCGTACGGCAACCGGGCCATCCAGCTCAAGAGGCTGGCGTTCAATGTGTCCAGGAGCAGAGCATCCTGGTGCAAGGAGCAGCATCAGCAGGGCCAGCACGCCGGGGATAAGTTGGCTTCGAAGTTCCATCAATGGTGATTGTAGACGCAAGCGGACATTCACCGTGGATGACCCTCCGGGTACACTGGGGCCCAT
>JAQWRC010000172.1 GCA_029243925.1 Phycisphaerales bacterium | reverse complement strand
CTGTGATTCAACACCTCAGGCAAGGGATGAATTCAAGAGATCGGCCAGGGTTTCGGCTGCCGGTGCCAACGATCCCGAGGACCGCCTTCGCGACGAACGGGGTGAATTCATGGTGTACTTCGAGCGAACCATCGGTCGCATGGAGAGTACGGCCATCAGGGCCGCTGATGGTGACCAGGAGGAGTTGAGTGCGATCAGGACTTCCGTCGTACTCATTGAACGCAAGTTCACGAAAGCCTATGCCCAGCCCGATTCGCTCGCTGCCCTGGTGGGGCTCTGGTACGACGCCTATCGGTTGAACGCCTGGCGATGGGAATACGAGAAGCGTCAGCAGCTTCTCCTGCAATCACCGGGTATCTCACGGATTCTCAACAGGATCAGGGAGATCGCCAGAAGATGGACTCAGCCCGAGGTCTTCAACAATCTCGATGAACGTATTCGGGAACGCGCCAACGCGGATGAGCAGGAAGAGGATTTCATCGATCCTGTCCGCATGAGGATCTCACGAAGTCCCGTGCTCATCAGCGAGAATAGCGGTAGTGATCTGGTGAACGTGCTGGGGCTTCCGTTTGCACCCTTCAAGGCCGCGGGGAACATTTCCCAGACGGCTGCTGAGATCGGTGAGGAAGCTCGCCGCATCGCCGATCGTGTCGACAGATTGCCCAGCGATCTCGGGCATCAGGCGGAGATGATCGTTCTGGGGGTTCTCGCCAGCCCGCAGATGGAGTCGATACTCGAGGATCTTCAACAGCTCAGTGATGATTTCGAGCGGATCTCCACGGAGACGGAGAAGATCGAGGGCATCGTCGACGGTCTGCCCACGCGTATGAGGGAAGAGGCGACGCTGCTGCTGGATTCACTCGAGAGCAAATCCCAGCAGATGGTCGCCATGAACCACTCCTTGAAGGAGACGTTCCAGAGTGGGGGGCAGACGCTCGACAGTCTCACCAAGGCCAGCACATCGCTCAATCAACTGGCCTTGCAGCTCGAGAGCACCAGCGTCGTTCTCGACGAGCTCTTCGGGTTTTCGGCTGGAGTGGAATCATCAGGCAGTGGTGACAAGGATTCCCTGCTTGAAGTAAGGGCTACCGCCGAAGCCATCGCCGAGACGTCAAGGTCGCTTCAGGATCTGCTCGCCTCTCCGGATCTGGGCGGAGTCATCGATCGTGTGGATGAATCCGTTCAGAACGCGGCGCGTGAAGCCGATCAGATGGCTGGTCTGATCGTCGATCGGGTGGCCTGGCGACTGGGCGTCCTGCTCCTGATCGCGTTTGTTCTTGGTGGCTTGCTGGTTCTCTTCATGAACCGTCTGAAGCGTTCATAGACCAGTCCTGGACGTCAGGATTCTTCCAGTATCAAGCAAAGTCCGGATCGCCAAATCGGTAGTTCCATCTCGCATCGGTATCCGGTGAATTCACTGGGATCCCAGCCATTGCTGGCGAACATGTATTCAGTGAGTTCCTTGTGCTTGGCGTATGCATCGGATGCCGTGTTTTGTAAACCTTCTCCCAGTTTCGTGAAAGTCATCTGGTCGGCGAATCGGGTCATCCACAGATCCTCGGGTGGTGCCAGCAACGAGGTGCCCCACATGTGGCAATCGGCCGAGACGTCATTGTTCTCTTCGATGCTTCGATGAAGGTGGAGATCGAATGAGCAGTATCTGGTTGGATAATCGATATACAGCCAGATAGCCATGTGGCCACCCATCCCCTTGATATTCCACCGGGTGTGCTGTCTGGCGAAGCAGTCGAACGATTCACCTGTGGGAATATGTTCCGGGTTGATGATATGCGCCAGGTGCTTGGCCTTGATGATTCGCGTATCGATGTTGGGCAGAGGTCTTGTGCAGAATTCCTCGATGAGTTGTTGAGGTTCTCGCTGAGCCTCATCGCCGGTGACGTTTCGGTAGTCGGCATAGGCCATGTTCATCGGAAGGCGAATGGGCATCGCCGATCCACTGGCTTGCATTCCAGCGTAGCCACGAATCGCTATCTGCTCGATGTTGTGGCCTTCGGAAAGACTCGGCCTGATGGCCATCATGCTGATCGTTGCATTCGCGGATTGGCCAGTGACGGCG
This sequence comes from Phycisphaerales bacterium, assembly GCA_029243925.1. GTDB lineage: Bacteria > Planctomycetota > Phycisphaerae > Phycisphaerales > SM1A02 > SP202. The sequence continues at coordinate 2,156 of JAQWRC010000172.1, read as the reverse complement.
GAAGTCGCTTCGAACAAATCCGCACGCCGGGCTCGTTGCCGTTCCGGGTTCGATCCTTGTTGGTGCAGGAGCAGTGCCGCCTCGAAGCCTGACTGACTCAAGCTGATGTTTCGAAGAAACAGCTCGAACTTTTCGACTGCAGCAACGGCATTCGAGAGCAGTTTTCGTGAGGTGCCAGTCTGGGCCAATGCATCGAGGAACTGTCGAAGTCCCTGTGTTCCAGGTAGCTGCGTAAGTAGTTGCGGCCCCGGGGAAGTGTCTCCGGATTTGCCGAGCTTCACGATTCTCTGGCAGGTCATACGCCCGACGTGGAGTTCATTCGAAAGAGCGGAGGCTCTGCGTCCATCGACGGTGGGTAGCTTGAGTATGCCTGTGAAGGCCTCATGCAACTCTTGGGCCACGTCTGTGGCCTCTTGAACCATTTGATCTGTCAGAATGATGGGCATGAAAAAACCCTAAATAGCCGCCGTTTAAGACTTGAAATCATACCCGTATCGTTAATAATGTGAAAAAGCACTGAGTGCAAGTCTGACGGTGGGAGGAATTTCAAAGCCATGCATTTTTATATGTCCTTAGCGACAGCAGTTTTAGCGATGGGATCTATCGCATCAGCGGAGACTCACACCATTGTCGTTGGTGGTGAGGTGAACACCTTTGTCGTGGCCCCTGGCGACACGGTGATCTTTCAAGGTGGATGCCTGACGACGGTGCAATCCGGTCAGCCGTGCATAGCTGATGGCGTGTTCGGAGGGGCGATCTACCCTCCCTTCTGCGATCCATTCACATGGGAAGTCCCTCAGTTCACCTGGGCTGAGCTGCCTTTCTACGCGGTTCAGACCGGGGGGGACGGGACTCCTGCGGATTGCGATACCGCCTGGACAGGTCATATCAGTGTCACTACCGGCGGAGTCACCATTCAAGTGCCGGATGAATACGCAACCATTCAAGCGGCGATCAATGCGGCTGATGATGGGGACACCATCTCCATTGCCGCTGGCACCTACGTCGAACATGACCTGTCCCTTGGAAGCAAGGGCATCAGGATCACCGGCGATACAGATGCCGATGGCAACCCAGCCGTCACCATCGATGCCCAGCAGCAAGGTCGGGTCATGTCCATCAATGGTGAGAGTTCATCGGGCTTCGTGCCTCTGATCCAGAACATGGTCTTCACAGGAGGCTCATCATCAGTTGCTGGCGGTGGTCTGAATTGCACGACAAGCAACGCGATCATTCGCAATTGTCACTTCATCGACAACTGGTGCGGCGGACGTGGTGGCGGGGTGTATCACACGGGCCAATCGAGTGGCCCACCGCCTGGCCAGCCCGTTTCTGCTCGATTTGTTCAGTGCCTGTTTGCCGGGAACACTGCTGACGAAGGTGGCGGCATCTACGGGCGTCTCGGAGTTCCTGAACTGGTCAGCTGCATCGTCACGGACAACTCGGCCACGGTTGGTGGCGGGATCAATCAGTGTTCCTGCAAGTATGCCGTCATGAGCGTGGGGGATACCATTGTCTGCGGCAATTCGCCAGACCAGGCTGTAGGCAATGTCGCCCTTGACACAGCATCCTGTACGACCCCCTGGTGCGACGATCCCGACGGTGATGGTCAGCCCGATGGCTGTCTGTACGACAACGACGGCATTCTGCATGTGCCCGATGAGTACGCCACCATCGCACTTGCGTTCCAGAATGTTGCCGATGGCAATACGATCGCCATTGCGGCGGGCACCTATCTCATGGAAGAAGCCCAGGAGCTCTCCATTTCGGGAATCTCAATCACGATCTCCGGTGAAACCGGCTCCGATGGCCTGCCTGCGACCATCATTGATGGTCAGAACGCGGCATTTGGCATTGAGGTCGTCAGAGGTGACGGAACCACCATCATTGAGAATCTGCATCTGACACGCTGCGTGTATCCACTCAGCTTGATCCTGTGCGACGCCGCCGTGACGAACTGCACCATCGAGACCTGTTTGGGCTACTACGGCGTGGTCTCAATGACCAGTAGCGTCGTCACGTTGAATACATGCACCTTGTCGGGCAATCAGGGAACCTTTGGCGGAGGCCTGATTGCCACCAATCAGGGCGGTCAATCGTCCGAAGTGGCACTGATTGACTGCGTCATCGAAGACAACATCGGCGCCTATCCGGCG
>JAQWRC010000164.1 GCA_029243925.1 Phycisphaerales bacterium | reverse complement strand
GCCGATGGTCACGAAGCTGTCGTAACGCAGATCGGGGAATGTACTGAACAGAGCAGGGTTGATCGCCTGGCTGGTCGCTCCACCAAATGTGTTCTGGTAGAAGCTTCCCGTCGTGGAAATCATCTTGTCCTGATTGGCATCACCGGCAACCGCATCGAGACGGCAGTCGTCGGCAAGATGGGCGTAGACGTCGACCGTCCAGGTGGACTCGGAGTCATCGACGAGGTTGGACCCAACGACGCTGTAGGACAGGCCCAGGAATGCGTCGTCGCCGCTGCCGCCGCCACAGGGGTTGCCCGAGCAGTTGCTGTCGTCACCCAGATAGGTGCCGCCGCACTCGGCTTCAGTCAGGATCGTGCAGTTGCCGTTGGTGCAGCAGGCTCCGGTGGGATCGGGAATGGAGCAATCGACCTGACTGCAGCTTTGATTGGCATTCCAGATGCCGCCCGTATTGATGCAGGCCGATTCATCGACACTGTCGAAGCACTGTTCCTGCAAACAGCAGACGCCGTTGTAGACATCGGACAGGCAGCCCAAAATGCTGTTTCGGTACGATGTGATCGAGCCGATCGTGCTGTTAGCAAAGTCGTTGGCGCAGGTAATCGAGGGGTTCATCGTGTTGCCCGGGCAGGAGCAGTGTCCGGCGCCCCAGTTGTGCCCAAGTTCATGTGCAGACAGATCTGTTGCACAGGCAAAGGCACCGCAGCAATCACTCTCGACCACGCTGTATTCGAATGTGGAGCACACGGCGCCGAGCCAGGCCAGGCCAATCGTGCTGCCTGTGAAGCTGACGCCACTGAAGAGCTGCACGATGTCATGGGGTGGGTTGTTGGTGCTGTTCCATATGGAGCGGACTTGTTCAAGTCGTGTCTCGATACTGTTTGAGCTGTATGGGTCATTGCTGTCCGATCGAACGACTACAGCCTGGAGCTCATTGACGATCTCCGCCTGACTTTCATACTGAAGATTGAAGGAGTTCACGACCGAGTTCACACGGTTCTCCACCGATGATTCGCTTCCATAGTTCTGGAAGTACTCGTAATCGGTGTCTACTACGAACTCCGCGGCAAGGACCACTCGGTCGGCGCCTGCAGGCATGGGGGCTTCAGGTGTGACGAGGGACACGACATGCTTGTCCGTTACGCCGCAGAAACCCTCTGGAGAGATGACATCCTCACCGCGATAGACGACATAGTCGTCGTTGTTTGCGCCGCGGACACGATCGCCCAGTGGTTCAATCCACCATTGCTCGCCATCTTCACCAAGGAACCGAGCGCGGAAGCCATCATCCTCGATCGACATAGCAGACTTCATGCCTGGCCATGACACATCGGTGCCGCGGTAGGTATTGATAGGGCCGGCAGGTATCTCAACCAGGGTTCCATCGGGAGCTTGTGACAGCAACTGGTAGGAGTCCGTCCGATTGGAATGCTCGGCATAACGGATCCGCCGTTGCTGATCGCCGATCTGAACCGTCAGTTCGTACTGGCCATCGTCCAAGTTCACCAGGTGCAGGCGCTGCACATCACTGTCAAGGAGCCCAATGACATCGTTGACTTCCGCTTGGAAGTCCGAGGCAGTATTGGCATGGAGAGTGGTGGACGATGCTGCACTCAGTGTCGCCTTGTGCACGACATCAATCGGGCTGCTGGTAGCAGCTAGGAGGATTGGGGTAAGCAGCCCAAAAATGACAAGTCGAACGATTCGCAACATGCTTCTCTCCTTCTCCAGTTCAGGTCGCTCCATTACGTCATAGCCTCCAGGAGGAGGATGGATGCGGACAATTCCTATTACACCATGGAGTCAGCCCATAGGCCACCATGAAATCTCCATTAACAATTCACCCCATAATCCCGACCCTGGAACACTCAAAAAGACATGTCTGGGATGTGCAGGAAGATATTTCGCGGGACATTGAACCGCCCCTGCCGGTGTCCGGCAGGGGCGGGGGATGTACTTCAGTTACTCGATCTGCTCAGGGAGTTCCGCATCCCCAGTCGGCGATGACGGTCAACAGGTCGTTGACGTCGTAGGTGCCCCAGCCGGCGATGACCGCCAGCAGGTCGCCGACGTTGGTCACGCCGTCGCCGTCGTAATCGCCCGTGCACTGC
>JAQWRC010000155.1 GCA_029243925.1 Phycisphaerales bacterium | reverse complement strand
CCACCATGGCCACCACGGCGTCGAAGCCACGCGTGGGCTGCCTCATCCCGGCAACGAATCGCATGCGGTGCTCCGCGGCGTCACCGACGTCTTCGGCCCGACCGACGTCTACGGCATTCGGAGCCTGCCCGACGACAGCACGATCCTGCTTGACGGCTCGGTGCTCACGGGAATGAATCCGGACGACCCACCCGTGACGGGACCGAAGAACGATCCGATGCACCCGGTGGCCTGGGTCCGTGAACGGCCGATGGCCGACGGCGAGACGCATCGCATCATGGTCACCACCATGGGAACGGCGGAGGACTTCTCAAGCCATGATCTTCGCAGACTGATGCTCAACGGTGTTGCCTGGTGCACTGGCGACGAAGATGCGATTCCAGCCGACGGACTGGATGCTTCGTTGACGGGCGCCTGGGACCCGACCCCCTTCGGGTTCGGCACCCACCGTCGAGGCCACGCCCCCGAGTCCTATCGATACGGTTCCCCATGGGTCAACGAGGCCGCCGCCGACATGGTCGACGAGCGGAACGACGTACTTGTCCGAGCGATCACGGATGGTGACGCGAACGCCGTGGCCGCCATGCACACCGAGCACGCGATCATCCTGCCACCGGTCCCACCCGGCGAAGGCGCGACGTGGCAGGGACGCGAGGTGGTTCGATCGAACTGGAAATCGAACTTCGACGCGGGTGGCCTGCGCTGGCTCGATCTGCAGACGGAGGATGTCCATGTCGTCACCGACGGGATCGTGCAGGAGACGGGGCGCTACCGAATCGGAATGACACCCGGCTCGGTAGCAGACACGGGCTCCTACGCCGTCACCTGGAAGCAGATCGACGGGCAGTGGCTGATCGATCGGAATGTGATCATCAGTGCCGGTGCCTCTCCGGCACCCTGAGACTGGCTAGAATGCCCATTGCCAGGGCAGAACACGAAGTCCTCCGGGTGGAGTAGACCATCACCAACAACGATGCCAACTCGAGCATGGCCGACCGGAAGCGGCTTGTGATGCTGCTGCTGAATCCGTGCACACACGATACGAGGGTGATGAAGGAAGCTGCATCACTTTCGAACCATGGATTTGAAGTGCACATCGTCGCATTGATGAATCCTGGACTGGAATCGGTTCAGGATGTCAATGGCATAACGATTCATCGAATCACGAAACGCTTGTTCACATTCAAATTGATTCCCATACTCGGCCTGCTGCTCCCAGGAATCAGTTGGATCCCTAAAGTCAAAATTCGAAATACGAGAGTGCCGCAATCGAAAGTAGCTCAGTGTGCATTCGCCATCATCAACGCTGTGCTTTGGTGCCTGACGATCATGGTTCCAGTTTTGTTCTGCCTCATACTGATTCCAGCATGGCTGATTGCCAAGGTCACGACTGCTCTATCCGCTATATTTGGCCACAAGCACAGCAGACTTGATGCCATGAGCGCGAAGTTCAAACGGTTTGCGCATGAAAGCATTCGAGAGCTCTGGAAAAACAAGCGCGAATGGCTGACAAAATGTCTAAATAACATTGCGGTATTTCTTCCATACTCACTGCGGCACCACACCATCAATGTTGATTTGGCGACAGCGGCACTAGCATTGCAACCGGACATCGTGCAAGCACATGACTGCAATACCCTCCTTGGTGGCGCTATGGCCAGTCGCAGTTCTGGAGCTCGGTTAGTGTACGACTCGCACGAGTTGTATCTTGAACGCAATATCGGAAATCGTTCACGCTGGTGGGACAAGTTTCAATGGGCACCAATCGAGCGAAAGTGCATTCGACACTGTGATGTGGTACTCACGGTTTCAAAGGGAATCGTCGATCACTTGAACACGCAGTACGATCGCGATGACGTCGTCTTGGTCCGGAACGTGCAACCCTACCACCCGGCTCCACCCAGGAACTCATTGCTGCGCGATGAGTTTGAAATCCCTGCGGATCGCAGCATTGCACTCTACATTGGTGCAATCACGTTCAACCGAGGCGTTGAGGAACTCATCAAAGCGGCCGAAGGACTTGAGCACTCCGCTCTTGTCCTCATGGGCCCAGCCATTGATCCGACCTATGTCGATCACCTCAAGGCGCAAGCCGCCGCCAACGGAACGCTTGGCCGAACGATCTTCTTCCGAGGCCCGGTCGACTCGTCGCAGGTCCTCGAATACTGCGCTTCGACGGACATCGGCGTGGTACCGACCCAGGCGTGCTGCCTGAGCTACGAGTTTGAATCCAGCAACAAGATCTTTCACTGCGTGATGGCTGGACGGCCACTGGCCATGAGCAATCACATCGAAAAAAGACTCCTGGTCGAGGAGTACGGCATTGGTCGACTCTTTGACGAAACCGATCCAACCGACATTGCTCGGGTCATCGATGAGATGGTGATGGACACTGCCGGCATGGAATCGATGGCGGCACACTGCAGCGAAGCGGCCAAGGAACTCTGCTGGGAAATTGATGAAAAGCGACTCATTGAATCATTCTGAATGTTCACGTATCGCACTTAAAGGATTGATGGCCATTCGGGCAATACGATTTTTCTATAGGGTGAAGTCATGAATGCTAAAAACGTACTGTTCTGCGTCAGCAGCCAACCTGAATGGATTGCCACTGCAAGTCAGTTGCTTGAACGGCAAAAATGGACACCAACTTATTGGATCACACGAGTAGAAAATCATGCCGCAGTAGAGTCGGTTTTTGGTGATGCAACTCTACATCGACGACTTGACCTTAATCGTGGGCTTGACGCAAGCGGTTCTGAAATGAACTCCTGGCGGAGTGTGTCGCAAGAGTTCTTTCAAGAGGGGCAGTTTTATATATCAACAGCGATGGAAATGATGGACCGAATCGATTTGGGTCAGTCATTTCGTAATCAAGAACGCAAGAGACTTGCGGTGAACATGCTAAGCCATGCGTTTGAC
>JAQWRC010000139.1 GCA_029243925.1 Phycisphaerales bacterium | reverse complement strand
GAAAGGGCAGGAGGGGTACTGCTTCTTCTCAAGTGATCCTGATCGGGTTGCGTCGACGGAAGAGATGATCGATTTATGGGCGGACTGGTGCGATCGGTACCCCATCCGTTCGATCGAAGATGGACTGGGAGAGAACGATTGGGCCGGTTGGGCAACCCTGACCGATCGGTTGGGAGACGACATTCAACTTGTTGGTGATGATCTCTTTGTTACCAATGTTGACTTTCTTCGTCGTGGACTTGAGGAAGGATGCGCCAACTCAATCCTGATCAAAGTCAACCAAATCGGAACGCTGACGGAAACATTCGAAGCTGTCCGACTTGCTCAGCACAACGGATACAGCGCTGTCATAAGCCATCGTTCAGGTGAGACCGAGGATGCGACCATCGCCGACCTTTCGGTCGCGGTCAATGCGGGTCAGATCAAGACCGGCGCACCATGCCGGTCAGATCGCTGTGCAAAGTACAACCAGTTGATCAGGATCGCGGAGGAACTCGGTGAGTTGGCCGAGTTTGGCCCGACCATGTGATGGTTGCTCACCGCAGGTGCTGGTCGAGAAAATCGTCAATCGCCTTTTTCTGTCGCTGCCGTTCAGATTCCTCGAAAAGAAAATTATGCCTTCCCTCGAACTCGATCAGCGTCGAGTTTGAAGCAAGCTCATGCAGGTGGTGCGATTGACTTGGAGGCACGACTTCATCCTGCGAGTTTGAACAGATCAACAACGGCACATCGATCCTTTGCAGCGCTTCATCCGTTCGGTAGGGATGGCGGATGAGCATCGGAGGCAATCCAAATCCCCACGCGAAGCCGCTGATGCTTGCGGGGGGGACAATGAAGACAAGGCAGTTCGGCTCGCGTACAAGCGCGACATCAGCCGCAACCGCAGTGCCGATTGACCGCCCCATGTACCCGACTCGGTCACCATCAATATCAGGCCGCGCCGTAGCCAACTCGATTCCCTGCAGGACATCAGTTCGAATGGCTTCTTGCCCCGGGTCACCACCGGATCGGCCGTACCCACGATATTCCGGGATAAGTACTGCGTAGCCGCGTGCAGCCTGGTGCCGCGCCTCGTCGATCCAGTGGTCGGCTAATTCAGCATTGCCGTGACACATCACGACCAGTGGCGCAGGAAGATCGGAGTTCATGTCACCAGCGCGGGGCAGGAGCAGCAGACACTCGACGCTTGATTGCGGTCCGACCATGAGCACTTCGATGTCGTCGGACACTTTGCTGGGGACATCGCGATTGGCGATGAACCGCGGAAAGATGAATCGTTCCTGGAGCATCGAGGTCAGAAGCCACCAGACCAGAATGACAACAGGAATGATGATGAGCAATGAGTTCACCATGCGTCGTGTTCCTGTTTGGTTCTGTGCCTCTTCGGGTGAACTCATGCAGACTCGATTCGTGGATCAATCCACCGATAGAGTACATCGACAAGGAGATTGAGCAGGACCAGAAGGGTGGAGTAGACGAGCACCACTCCAAGAATAAGTGTGACGTCCTTTCCAAGGACCGCATCGACGAAGTGGGTTCCCACACCGGGTACGGCAAAGACCTTTTCAACCACAAATGATCCAGTCATCGCTGCCGCTGTTGCGGGGCCGAGGTAACTCAGAACAGGCAAGAACGCATTTTTAAGTGCGTGCTTGAAGATGACGACATGCTCGGGCATGCCTTTGGCTCGAGCGGTTCGGATGTGATCCGATTGCAGTTCTTCAATCATTCCCGTCCGGGTCAATCGTGCGATGTAGGCGGCAAACGGAAGACTCAGCGCCAGGGCGGGCAGGGCGATGTGCCCGGGCTCTCCCCATCCACCCACCGGAAACAGACCAAGGTGGACCGCGCCAATGATGAGCAGCACCATGCCTATGACAAAGACAGGCATGCTGATCCCAACGAGGGCCAGGAGCAGGGTGCTGAGATCAACCCAGGACCCGGGGCGGATTGCCCCCAGTATGCCGGCTCCGAGTCCAATGACACATGCGAGGAGAATGCTCGTCAATCCAAGCAGTATGGATACCGGCAGTTGTGACGCCAGAATTTCATTGACGGTCCAATTCTCGTGGCGAAGGCTCGGACCAAAATCGATGACCGGACCTCCACTTCCCCGGGCCCAGTCAAGACCACTGACGCCAGCGAGATAGTCTCCATAGAAGACGACAGGATCATCAAGGTGGTATCGAGCTTGCATTGCACGGGCAATTTCTTCCGGAGGACGCCGTCCCTCTGGTTTTTCAAGCGGGTTCCCCGGGATGATCCAGACCAGCATGAACGTGATGGTGTAGATGGCCAGCAGGATGAATGGCACCTGCAAGAGCCTGATGATCACCATGCGTCCAATTCCTGAATGCTTCATGGAATCGGTGCTCCAGCAACGTCCGATGATCGCCTGCCAATCCGCCAAAGACTTTGAACCTGCCTTGGGTGGTGCGTGATGCCCGTAAGCTGATCCGGGTCATACAGGAGGATGTCAACCACCTGGCAGATCGGAATCATAGGAAGCGCATCTTGGAAAAGATGTTTTTCAATCTCGCTCAACAGCGCAAGTCGCTTGTTCGGGTCGGGCTCAGCCGCTGCGGCGTCAAGAGCAACATCGACCTGGTCATCAGCAAACCCACGGTCATTGTTGCCATTGGTCGATCGACATAGATCCAGAAACGTGGTGGGGTCACCGTAGTCGCCGTACCAGGTGCCTCTTGCAATCATGAAGTTTCCAGCGCGGAGATCGCTTTTGTAGAATTTTGTATCCCGCCCGACAAGTTCAACCGGTACACCAAGCACACGTTGCCATTGCTCACGTAGAGCGATGGAAATCCGCTTATAGCGCGGCGTGTTCGTCGTGTAGAGCAACTGGACGACCGGAAACGGAGTTCCGTCTTCAAGCTCGGGGCGTCCGTCGCCGTTTCGATCAACCCACCCCGCCTCGGCAAGCTCGTGTTTCGCACGTGCATCATCATGCTCCAGTCCCTTTGGCGATTCATATCCGGGAACCGAGCCAGGTGGAACAAGTGTTGTGACGATGGGTTCATGAAGGCGTGTGACGTATTCAACGATTTGCTTTCGGTCCACAGCCCTTGCAAACGCTCTGCGAACTCCTGCATCAGCGAATGGGTTCAGTTCCCCTCCGGGAAGTTCCGGGCGACAGTTGAATGAGAAGAAGTCTGTTGCAAACGCAGGGACAACATGGACATCATTGCGTTCGCCGCGTCTGTTTTGCTCAATGAGATCAGATCTGTAGTCCACACTCACTCCATTGATCCAATCAACCCCACCCGTTTCATAGGCAAGCACAGCTGTGTTTGGATCCTCGATGGTGACTGTTGCAATCGTGTCACTCATCACGGAATCCGGACTTCTCCATGTTGGTGATTTGCGGAGACGCATATCCCGCTTGTACCGCCAGGTGTCGAGGATGTAGGGTCCGTTGCCAACCAATGATCCGGGTCGGGCCCACACGTGGTCCTGCTGCAATCTTCCGGTGTCGGCGTCGAATGTGATGTGGCGACGTTCATTCCATGGTGGCGCCTCAAGATCATGCCAGGAGACACTGGTGTCGTGCTGGCCTACCGGCCACCCCTCAACAGTGGGGCGGTGCACAGGCGATGCGGGGGCAAACGCCAGGAGATCCAGCAGCCACGGAACCGGGCGGTCAAGTTGGATTTTGAGGGTGTGGGCATCAACAACTTCAATCCCGACATGCTCAAGGAAATGCTGCTCTGCGGCTTCCCAGAGCACAGGCCCGTCGACCGGGCCTCCTTCAGCTCGAGCGGATTTGAGTTGTGATGTTCTCCATGCCCAAAAATCCCTGGAGCCCTTGATCATGAAGAAGAGATTTGAGTAGTCCGCCGCCGTGTCTGGGCTGAGCAGCCGCAGCCATGACCATGCGAAGTCGTTGGCCGTAACAGGAGATCCATCACTCCATCGTGATTCTGGCCGGAGGTGGAAGAGCCATGTCAGGCCATCTTCACTGCATTCCCAAGCGTTCGCCGCCGCCGGTTCAAATCCGCCCTGTTCCAGATCAAGTCGGACAAGCCCCTCATAGAGCGCGGTCCCCATGCGCATATCCCCGAGATAGCTCATTCGTTGTGGATCGAGGGTGAAGACCTCGCCGCCCG
>JAQWRC010000133.1 GCA_029243925.1 Phycisphaerales bacterium | reverse complement strand
TGGTATCCGGTGTGAAAAATCAACGGCGCTGCTCAAGCGGGCCGGGATCAAGGATGTGTACCATCTGGAAGGGGGCATCCTCAAGTACCTTGAGCAGATCCCTGAAGGTGACAGCACATGGGATGGCCAATGCTTCGTCTTCGATGAGCGCGTCTCCGTAGGGCATGGGCTCAAAGAGGGTGCGTATGAACTGTGTCGGGCATGCCGCTATCCAGTTGGCGATGAAGACAAGGCATCAGGGCTGTATCAGGAAGGCGTGAGTTGTCCTCGCTGTCACGCACAGACATCAGAAGAGCAGAAGCAGCGGTACGCGGATCGTCAGGAGCAGGTCGAGTTGTCGAAGGCGCGTGGGGAACATCATCTCGGTCATTGAACAATGGCCGGTCTGTGATCGGAGCGTACACATGCGAATTGCAGCGGCATTGCTATTGGCCATGATCGGCGCACTTGTGGCGTTCGATGTTGGTGATGGAGCCCGTTTCACGCTTGAAATTTCCATTGCGTTTCTCGTGCTTGTTTTCATTCAAGGTTGGCTGTTGCAGCGTGCATTCAGCATCGCAACCGGAGAGGCGCCGCGGTATGCCGCGGCGTGCAGCGCCTGTGCGATGGCCATGTTCTGTGGCGCCATGCTGACGTTGCTGTTGACGTTCATCCTGATGGCCGCGCTTGCCGACAAGGCCAAGGATCTCCCGTTCATCACGCTTCCGATCATCAGCTTCTTCGCCTGCATCGGAATCTACTGGGCATTGACGCTGCCGCGTTTCTGCAGCTGGCGATTGTCGATCGAGCCTCCTCCGCGTGCAGCGGGTGTTCTGGTTGCGATTGTGATGTCGGCCATTCAGCAGCTGCTCTATGTCTCTGTGTGGGGGGCCTTGGTTCGTGTTGGAAGCTCCTAGAAGTTCATCCAATGCGTGTTCGCCGTCGCGGAGCCCTTGCAAAAAACACTGATTCAAGTCATCGTGCCTGCTCTTGATACGTCATCTACTTTCAACTCAGGATGTTCTTCATGGACCTCATGCACTTCTTTCTCGGTTTCTTGATCTCGCTCTTCGTGATCGCAGATCCATTCGGCATGGTGCCGGTCTTCCTCTCGCTGACAGAGGGCGCTGATCGCAAATGGTGCAATAAGCAGGCTCGCAAATGCGCCATCAACGTCTTTGTGTTGATGACCATCTTTTTCCTGGCCGGCTCATGGGTGCTCGAGTTCTTCGGCTTCACCGTGCATGCCGTCGAGTTGGCTGGCGGCTTGATCGTTGGCAGCATCGGGTGGTCATGCATGAATCCCAAGCCAGCCTTGTCGGACAAGGAACACAGTGAATGCAGGGAACGTGCCGACATCTCCTTCGTGCCGCTGGCCATGCCCATCATCGCCGGTCCAGGTTCCATTGCTGTGCTGCTGACCAATGCATCTCATCTCCACAATGACAAGGAAAGCGTCGTCTTCTGGGGGTTGGGGATGGTGGCGTTGCTGCTCATCGCGATCTCGACATGGTTGTGCTTCCGATGTGCCGGCATTGTCCACAAATGCCTCGGGCACTCCGGACTGAAAGCCATGACTCGAATCGTCGGATTCATTCTGATCTGCATCGCGGCGCAAATGGTGATCGATGGCGTTGTGGGTTTGATCGGCGATCATTTTCCTGGTGTCAAAGTCAACTAACAGGGGTAATCATTCGATGATGTACGCATTGATTCTGGCCGCCGCCGTCGGTGGCATGACGACTTCGACGCCTGCAGATGATTCGCTTCGCGTTATGGCGTGGAATGTTCTGCATGGTGCAAATGATGTCGAGCAGGGGGCGGAGAAGACTCTGGCGATCATCCGTGACGCCAACCCCGACATCGTGCTCATGCAGGAAAGCTATGACATTGATGGAGACCGACCCAAGCTCGGCAAGTGGCTCTCTGAGCAGCTTGACTGGAACTACCATCAGGCCGAAAGCCCGCATCTGTGCGTCCTGACTCCATTGAAGCTGGAAGCGGAGTTCTTTCACCACCAATGGCATGGCCTTGGTGCGCTGCTGACCGACGAGCAGGGGCGCTCCTGTCTCGCCTGGAGCATCTGGCTCGACTATCGATCCTTCATCACTTACGAGTTGCGCGACAATCCAGACATGTCGGATGAGGAACTGCTTGCGGCGGAACATGAACGATCTGCCCGCCTGCCACAGGCGACGGCCTTGATCGAGCATCTCAAGGGCGAAGGTCATTTGGCCTCCGACATCCCAGTGCTGGTGGGCGGTGATTGGAACACCCCATCGCATCTGGATTGGACCGTTGACACGTCGCGGGTCTACAAACGCCGTCGGCCTCTGCCATTGCCGGTCAGCATCGCCATGCGCGATGCGGGGTTTGCCGATACTTTTCGTATGGTCCATCCGGATCCGGTGCAGCAGCCGGGCATCACGTGGTCGCCAATGTTTCGCATGTCTGGCGATACGGAGCAGGGCTTTGATCGCATCGATCGCATCTATCTGAAGAATCCCGCCAAGCCCGTCGGCGACTGGACACTCCACCCGGTGGCGGCCACCGTGCTGCCGATCCCGTGGGAGGATGATTCCATCGAGATCCTGCAACGCCAGTTTCCATCCGATCATGGCGCAGTCGTCGTCGATCTGGAATGGCGTCAGGTCGGTGTTGCGCCAGTCGCGGCGCCGCTTCTCCCAGCAACAGTCGTTGAGCCCGTCGAGTTGCGGGTGCTCGCCTTCAATATCCTGACCGGCG
>JAQWRC010000132.1 GCA_029243925.1 Phycisphaerales bacterium | reverse complement strand
GATACATGCACGATCCATGGGATCCAATGGTGCCGAATGCAACGGCGCGCCATCAATATCCCGCAGCGGCCCACGACCATCAATCGGACGTCCCAGTCCATCGAGCACGCGACCAAGCAACCCTTGCCCAGTCGGCACCAGTCCTGCATGCGAATCAGCATGAACGGTGCTGCCCGGCTCAATCCCTTCGATTGGATCATCCAGCATGACAATCGCAACATCAGCATTGAACCCAACGACCTCACCACGAACGATAGTCCCAGCTCGATCAATTCGAACGCGGCCTCCGACTTGCACCGGAAGGTGCTTCACATGCAAAGCCATGCCGCGCATGGCTTCCACCGTTCCTTGGAGACCGAACCATGATCTCCTGCGAATCAGATCGAGGCGATGCTGATAGCGAGCGATCATTCCGACACCCCATGATCATGTGGCAGGAGCACCTGTGCAATACGTTCAAGCTGCGTGCCGATGGTGGCATCAATTTCACCACCTTCAAGATCCAGGCGGCATCCGCCTGCTTCGATGGAAGCGTCGCACTGCATACGTACGGAGCGACAGGAAGCGATGCCGGATACAAGATCCTCAAGTACGGTGGAGACGAACTGCTCATCCGCAGGATTGATTCGAACAAGCACATCACTCGGCCGCCTGACGAGTTCCAGTGCCGATTGCAGCGCGTCACGAACCAATGTTGGATCGACAACGACCGAACGTCGCACAACAGCCTCGGCGAGCAACATCGCCGTTGCAACAAGATCATTTTCGGCAGAACGAAGCTGCGACTCCCGATCACCTTCCCACTGCTTCAACACCGTATTCCACGAAGTACATACGTCTTCCGCCCTCGCAGCTGTTTCATCCAGAGCAGCCGCACGCCCCTCGGTCCTGCCTTCCTCGACACCTTGTGCATGCCCTGCCTGCCGCGCATCTGCTTGCAGTCGTGCCGCCGTGATCTTTGCCGCATCGATTATGCCACGCGCCGACGCCTCTGCTGCATCCACCATGGACTGCAACCGCAGGTCCAGGTCCTCAATTGCAGGAGCCTGAACACCTGATGCCTCCAACTCGATCTGATCTTGTTTGATGATCGCCATGTGTTCCCGTCAGTTGATCAGACAACGACTTCGGATATGCCACCACGTCCGGCGATGATGAGTTCTCCAGCATCCTCAAGTCGTCGGACCACGTCCACAATCCGCTGCTGCGCCGACTCGACATCGCTGAGTCGTACCGGACCCATGTATTCCATGTCTTCGATGATCGTCTCAGCGGCACGCGTCGACATGTTCGAGAAGACCTTGTCCTTCAGTTCATCAGACCCCGTTTTCAACGCGAGAGCCAGTTCTGAATTGTCGATTTCGCGGAGCACACACTGGATGCCCTTGTCGTCGACGAACAAGACATCTTCGAATACGAACATCAATCGGCGTATATCTTCAACGAGCTCCGGATCGCCCGCCTCCATGCCATCCATGATCTTCTTTTCCGTCGACCGATCGCAGAGATTGAGCACTTCTGCAACTGTCTGCACACCGCCGACTCGTTCACTCGAACTTGCCAGCATGTTCGACAATCGATCTTCCAGCCCAGCTTCGACTTCCTGCACGATGTCGGGGTTCATCTGCTCCATGTTGGCCACACGCCGAACCACTTCGATTTGCTTCGACTCGGGCAGCCCAACCAGTATTTCGGATGCACGAGCATGTCCGAGATGGCTGACGATCAAGGCTATGGTCTGCGGGTGCTCATCTTGAATGAATGCAAGCAGCGTTTCACCTTCCACACGCTGCAGGAAATTGAATGGAGACCGCTGAACCTGCTGCTCGATCTGACCGATCACGTGCGCCGCCCGCTCTGGGTCCAGTGATTCCTGAAGCAATCTGCACGCGTATTCCAAGCCACCCTCACGGATGTACCTGTTGGCCAGTTGGAGATCGTAGAACTCCTCGACCACCGCCTCGACCAGATCGTTGGGCACTTCTTCCAGTGCAGCCAGTGTCCCGGTGATTTCCTGAACGACATCCTGAGGCATGCACCGCAACAGACTTGATGCAGATGCTTCATCCAGACTCAAAAGCAGAATGGCCGACTTGATGATTCCATCAAGGTCCTCGGTCTTGTCGGAAAGTTTCTGTCCGGCTCTAAAACCCATCAGGCCTCCGTTCGCACCCAGCGCCGAAGCACATGGGCGACTTCATCTGGATTGGATTCAACCGAAGCCCTGATCTGATCGAGCATCACTGATCTGCGCACGGCCTCGTCATCGATTTCGATGCCTTCAAGCACTACCTGCGTATCCTCGACGTCATCGACAACCTCAACGTCGACACCAGGCATGTTCACCGCACCATCCGGCATGTCCAATGCTTCCGTCACGGGTGCGTTCCCTGCCCGCCTCAACATCAGGAACATCAGGCCGAGGCTGAGCACAGCCAGCGAACCCAAGCCGATGTTGCGTGCGGTTGTTCCGTCCGTTGCAGCCACGGACCATCCAGTCTGTTCAGATGTGGGGGCTGCCATGGCTGAAGCACGCAGCTCCGTCACCATCGCGATGGTGACTCCGCCCAGCTGCCCCCCCTCGACCGCAGAGGTATCAACGAGTGGCGCAACTTGAACCTTGATGTCCTCCAACGTCGTCTCCACAAGTTCTTCGAAGATCCCGTCATCCATCTGCCCGTCGCCAAATTTCGTGGCATACAAGCCCGCCAGATATGTACGTGGAACACCAACACTCGCATTGATCTGCAGCGCATAGCCTCCGGCATCGAGAATGCGGCTGTTGGAACCACCAAAGGCCGGCACTTGATTGCTTTTTTCTCGTGTTGAACTGGTCGAGCGTCCTGGCGATCGTTGTGGCGTGGTGATTCGCACTCCGGTATTGGCACGAATGCCTGGCTCACCATTGCTGCTGCTTCCGGAGTTGATCGACTCCTCGAATGATTCACTCGTCAAACCTTGCTTGGGCTCGTCGTAACTGGTCGTCTCGCGAACGATCTCTCTCGTATCGACAACGGCATTCACACTGATACGCACTCCGGGAATGTAGCCAAGCGCGTCCTCCAAAGTTCGTTTGGCATGCTTCTCAGCCGCCAGTTTGATATCCATGTTCCGCGAAACAGCCAATGCATCATCACCACGGGCGGCAAATGACCGCCCAGTCCTTGCATCTATGACTGCAACGGATTCCGTCTTCAAACCATGCGTGGCACCCGCCACCATCCGTGCTATGGCATCGACACCCTGGGAATCGATCGCCTCTCCATTGGTCAATACGGTTACCGAAGCCGTACGGGGAATGAACGCCCGCCCGAGTCCAACCGCATCCTCTTCACCACTGATGACCACGGTTGCGGAACGTACATTGTGCATCTGCGCAATCATTCGGCCGAGCACATTTTGCGTCGCGACACGCGTACGCGTCCGGTACTGGCCCTTGGTCAGAAAGAGACTTTCATCATTGACCATCGAATCGAAATCGATCTGGTCCGGCGAAATGATGTTTTGCTCGTTGAGCTGACTGACCAGTCGATCACGATCCGCCATCGGCACGAGGATCACCCCGCCCTGCTCCTTCCAGTCGACTCCAGTGCTGGCGAGAAACTGCACCGCCTGTGTACGAGACTCACTGGTCAGACTGATCGGCAATGGCGACATTGATGACTGGCCCGCGTAGAGCGAAACCAGAAACAAGGCCATCGCGAGAATGACAACGATTGAACCAATGAACAACTTCGTATTCGCTGAAAGCGAACCAAGGTGTTCACGGGTTGACTGGAATAGCGTCGAGAACGACTGCATCCACCTGGCCTCCATGCCTGGGCTTCATGCATGATCCAACGTTGAGGTCCCTCCGCCATCCTGGCATTCGGACCACTAGATCATGGGTAACGTAACCTGCTCCAACGAAGGAGCAGGCATGGGCATCATCACACCCTCAACTGCTTCACCTCCTCATAGGCATCCAGAACCTTGTTCCGGACCTGAAGAAGCATCTGAAATGCGGTATCAGCCTTTCGGGCTGCGATGAGTACACCCTCAATATCATCTCGTCGACCAGCAGCGAAATCCTCTGCTGCAATCTGGGCATCCTGCTGCAAGGCGTTGACCTGCCCGATCTCCTGCTTGAGCATCGTGCCGAAGGTCGGGTCAATCGATCCAGGCCCAACATCTGAGCCGCGCAATCCCTGCACGCCCTTGAGGGCTGCAGGCTGCATCGCTGGATTGCCAATAAGTCCAAGTGGGTCAGTCATAAGACCATATTCTCCTGCACTCAGCCAAGCAGCTGCAGCGCAATACTGTACATCGACTTTACGGCCTCGGAGGCCGTAATGTTAGCCTCATAGGCCCGTGA
>JAQWRC010000115.1 GCA_029243925.1 Phycisphaerales bacterium | reverse complement strand
AGCCGTACTGCCTTCCAGTTGACCGTACGCACGGATTCCGTCAGGATAGAGGGACAGGAAGCATGGCCTCAGCCTATAACAGACTGCAGCGAATACGCACATAACGTCGATCACATGGTGCACCCACCGCATCACCCGCCCCCAGGAGCAGGACCAGAGCATGAAGATTGGCGTCCCCAAAGAGCTGCATGAGGGCGAAATGCGGGTCGCTGCAGTCCCCAAGACCGTCGAACAACTCATCAAGGCAGGATTTGACGTCCAGATCGAGGGTGGTGCTGGCTTTGGAGCCCGCATTTCCAACGGATCCTATGCCCAGGTCGGAGCCACCGTGGTCGACTCGGCCAAGGAGATCTGGTCTGGAAGCGACTTGGTGATGAAGGTTCGTGCCCCGGAGCCCAGCGAAGTCGCCATGCTCGGGGAAAATGCTGCTGTGCTGAGTTTCATCAGCCCAGGATCAAACACAGATCTGCTCAACCAACTCGCGGCTCGCAAGGCCACGGTCTTTGGCGTCGACTGCATCCCACGGATCAGCCGAGCTCAGAAAATGGATGCCCTGAGCGCCATGGCCAACATCGCTGGCTACCGAGCCGTGATCGAAGCTGCCTATCTCTACCCTCACTTCCTCGGGGGCCAGATGACCGCAGCCGGGCGAATCGATCCAGCCAAGATGCTGGTCATCGGCGGTGGCGTCGCCGGACTGTCAGCAGTGACCACGGCGAAGAGCCTCGGCGCAATCGTCCGAGCTTTCGACACTCGCCTGGCGGTCAAGGAACAGGTCGAGAGCCTCGGCGGCGAGTTTCTCGTACTCGACTTCGAGGAATCAGGCGAAGGGGCAGGCGGCTACGCGAAGGTCATGAGCGACGCCTTCATCGAGGCGGAGATGGCCCTGTTCGCCCAGCAAGCCATTGAAGTCGACATGATCATCACCACCGCGGTCATTCCCGGTCGTGATGCACCAAAGCTCATCACCGGCGGAATGGTCGAGACCATGCGTCAGGGCTCGGTCATCGTCGATCTGGCCGCGGAGTTTGGCGGCAACTGCGTACTCACGCAAGCAGGCAAGGTCGTCGAACATCATGGCGTTTCGATCGTGGGCTACACCGATCTGCCAAGTCGGATGGCCACGCTCGCAAGCCGACTCTACAGCAACGCCCTGCTCCGATTCATCGAGGAAATCGGTGATGCGTCGGACTTCACCATCGATCATGACAACGAGGTCGTTCGCGGCGCACTCGTGCTCGAACACGGCGAACTCCGCTGGCCGGCTCCGGAAAAACCAAAGCCCGAAGGCGATCCATACTCGGTTGATGTCGGAGAACGCCCAACGACCAAGGCTTCGCCTTCATCCAGCGAGACCAAGATCACTGGACCGGTCATCGATGCCGCCACACGCACGGTGCAGATCGCAGCCATCATCCTTGGCGCACTGCTGATCATCTCGATCGGCCTCTGGGCGCCCGACAACTTCCTCGGACACTTCACCGTCTTCGTGCTGGCATGCTTCGTCGGCTGGCAGGTCGTCTGGAATGTCAGTCCCGCACTCCACACGCCACTGATGAGCGTCACCAATGCCATCAGCGGCATCATCATTCTTGGCGGCATGCTGCATCTGTCGAATGATTCGACCACGGCCGCCATCGTTCTGGGCGTACTCGCCGTGT
>JAQWRC010000110.1 GCA_029243925.1 Phycisphaerales bacterium | reverse complement strand
GCGTCTGCCAATTCCGCCACTTCGGCTTCGTGTATTCCGCGGGGCATCTTCTCTTGCAAGGAGGGGGCCGTCAACGACGCTCGAGCGATACACTGGAGGAATGATCAGGAACACTTCAAACGACAGCGAGCGGAACCGGGGTCTGGCGGCCAAAAGCCTGCTGATGCTGGTGAGCATTGGTGCACTGGTATTGATGATGATCTACCTCTTTGCCCGGGTCGATCAGGGCATGCCTGTCCGGTCGGCGGCTCCGCCACCTGCAACCCCGTCTCCCGTTGCTCCTCTGGCAGGGGCAGTGCCTGATCCACTTCCGGTGCCTCCATCACCCTCAGTTGGTTCCGAGGAGGATCCGGAAGCCCAGATCCGTCTCGTACCCGAGGCATTTGATTTTGGTGTAATGAAGCCGGGCTCCACGACCCGCCGAACGGTGCAGCTTCGCAACGTGTCTTCGCGTCCAATGCGGATCCTGGGCACGAAGAAAACGTGTTCGTGCACGACCGTTGATATGCAGCCAGGTGTGCTGCAGCCCGGTGCAGAGATGCCACTGACGGCGATCATGGCCGCGGATCACACTCCGAAGGACAAGAATACGGTGCGAGTCGTCGTTCAATACGAAGGGCTTGCACCAACCACGATTCCAATCAAGGGAGTCATCAGTCATCCGGTGTCAGCCACTCCAAGAGAGTTGCGTGTTCACCCACGTGGATATGAAGACCAGACCTTCCGGTCCAGCGGAACCTTGACCTTGCGATCACTTGATGGCGAACCATTCCGCGTTCTGAGTTCAGGCGGCAAGCCGCCGGCATTCATGTCACCTGGTGAGACGATCGACACCTCGGCAATGAATCACAGTATTCGCTGGGATGTATCCGAATACGATGCTGATACCGGGCTCAATGCGGCAGGGGAGCGGATCCCCCCGTACTGGCTGATTGAAACCGACCATCCACGGGCGCAGCTTGTTGAAGTGGCCTTGAATCACAAGCTGGATCGACTGCAGCCACGGGGGTCGTGCCCGTGGTTCACGTTGGACCGGCGTGCTGTCGTCGACCCGGTCGTCGCTGGAAAGTCGGGCGAGTTCCTACTGGCCATGAACGGCATGCTTGGCGCCAAATCTCAGAATGAACTGGTCAATGCCGTGATCAGCGAATCAGATGCGTTTACAACGGAACTGATCGGCATCGAGCCTCATGTTGACGGCAAGCGTGTCAATCTGCGCATTCGTGTGACTCCTGCTGCCGATCATCGAGGTCCCTACATGGGTCAGGTCCAGCTTCAGTCGCCTGCGTATTCACGATCATTCACGGTGATTGGTACCGCGATGGAGCCTGCGAGCCCATGAAGCTCTGCGTGATCATCCCCGCTGCGGGCCAAAGTCAGCGATTCGGGCGTGAAGACAAGTTGTCCCATGACCTGGGGGGGCGGCCCGTACTGCTTCGCACAGTGGAGTGTTTTGCAAAGCGCGAGGAAGTCACCTCCATTCTCGTGGCAGGTCCACCAGATGATCTCGAGGCATTCAAGGGCCGGTTTGGAGCCGCCCTGGGATTTCATGGTGCATCACTGATTGCCGGGGGACGTGTCGATCGGTGGGAGACGGTCAAATGCGCATTGGAACATGTTCCTGATGACGCGACCCACATTGCTGTACATGATGCGGCGCGTCCCAATGTCACCGACGAACTTCTGGACCGTATCTTCGCTGCGGCACGTACGCTTTCGGCCGTTGTGCCGGGCACGCCCATGGCGTCTACGATCAAGAAGATCGATCCTGAGCACGTGGTTGATGCGGGCGAGGAGGGTGATGTGCTCGCAGATGCCATCCTTGGTGATGCCGGGCGATTGGCAGTGCCTGCGCAGTTGGTCGCGTCGACCGAGGATCGCCGTGTCCTGGTGGCCGCGCAGACGCCTCAGGTCTTTGATCGGACAGTGTTGATGCGTGCCTATTCCGAGGCTCATCTTGATGGCGTGACTGATGATGCCGAGGCCGTGGAGCGGCTTGGCGAAGCGGTCCATGTGATTGAGGGCGATCTTGGCAACATCAAGATCACCACACAGCGGGACCTGCAGGTGCTGGCGGCACTGCTGCGAAGTCAGCCCAAGGCACGTCCTGCAGGGGATCCCTTCGGACTGGGTTGAACGGTTGGAGTGGATTCGGCCGATGGAACGTGAGCCCTGTGATTCGACTTTGTTGTGAAGGACGCCATGAGTACGCCAGAGCAAGCCATTCAGCGTCCGATCTCGGTGATCGTGCCGACCTACAAAGAGGCCGGCAGCCTGCCGACGTTGCTGGATCGGCTGGCGGCATTGAAATCACGGCCTGGCAGTGCGGCACTTGAAGTACTCATCGTCGATGATGATTCTTGCGATGGCACGGTCGAAATGATTGCTGATCGCAACGAGCCGTGGGTGCGTTTGATCGTTCGAACCGAGGATCGGGGACTGTCTCCTGCAGTTCTGTGCGGCCTCGATGAAGCGCAGCATGACGTGCTTGTGGTGATGGATGCCGATGGATCCCATCCGGCGGAGGCGATCCCGGAACTCGATCGCGCACTCAGCAACGGGGCTGATTTTGCGCTGGGCTCCCGATACGTCGCCGGAGGCTCCACTGAGGATGGTTGGGGAGTGCTGCGATGGATCAACTCGAAGATTGCCACGTGGATGGCGTTGCCGTTCACTCGTGCGCTTGATCCCATGAGCGGTTTCTTCGCCATCGAGCGATCGACATTGCAGCGGGGGACGTGCATCGATCCGATCGGCTACAAGATCGGCCTGGAATTGATCGTCAAGTGTCAATGCCGATCCGTGGTCGAAGTGCCGATTCACTTCAGCACGCGGACGTACGGGGAAAGCAAGCTGACGTTGAAGGTGCAGTTGCAGTACCTCGTGCACATCGTCCGTTTGGGTCGATTCAAGTTCCCCCGGCTGTCGAGTTTCATACCGTTCGCCATGGTTGGTGCATCAGGCATGGCTGTCTATGTCGGCCTGCTTGCGCTTCTGAATTACATATGTGGTGACGTGCTTCCCGTCTGGCTTCAAATAATCATGGCCGTACTGATGACGATGACCTGGAATTTCTACTGGGACCGTCGGCTCGCCTTCTGGGATTCGCGATCACAGTCGATCTGGGCTCAATACGCCGGCTTCGTATCGGTCTGTGCGATCCCGGTGCTGCTGACGTTCTTCCTGACGTGGTCATTCAGCGCCAGTACGGATCTGCCCTTGGCTGGATTGATCGGTACAACGTTCGGATCGGCTGCAGGCCTGATCTTCAACTGGTTCGGCAACCGGTTTTTCATCTTCAAGTCGGCGCACTGACGCTCGCCAATCAGGCGGGGACGGCGCTGCCGCGTTTCATGCCCGCAAGCACCTGCCCGGTTCTGCTTTTCTTGCACGTTGCAACATGCTCTGGCGTGCCGGTGGCGATGACCTTGCCACCGCCGCTGCCACCTTCCGGGCCGAGGTCGATGATCCAGTCAGCATGTTGGATGACATCAAGGTTGTGTTCGATGACGACGAGGGGGTGGCCCCGTTCAACAAGGCGGTCAAGGACTTCCAGCAGTTTCTCCACATCGGCGAAGTGCAGGCCGGTCGTTGGCTCATCGAGCACGTACAGCACGGTTCCTTGCTGCCGCGTTCCAAGTTCACGGGCGATCTTGATGCGTTGCGCTTCGCCGCCTGAGAGTGTGGTTGAAGGTTGCCCCAGCCTGATGTATCCAAGCCCGACGTCACGAAGGCAGCAGAGCATGCGATGGATTTTCTGATGGGCTTCGAAGAAGTCGATCGCATCTTCGACGGTCATGGCCAGCACATCGGCGATCGACTTGTGTCTCCAGAGGATCTCAAGTGTCTCGGGGTTGTACCGCTTGCCTTCGCAGGCATCGCAGGTCACGAACACATCGGGCAGAAAGTGCATTTCGATCTTCTGCACGCCTTGGCCCTGGCAGGATTCGCATCGTCCACCTTTGAC
>JAQWRC010000170.1 GCA_029243925.1 Phycisphaerales bacterium | reverse complement strand
GTGGATACATGATGGGACCGTAGTCGGTCCGGATAGAAGGGCCACTCCGAATAATTCGGTGATCGTAGAGAACCGTTTATACGGTATGTCCGGAGTACTCACAGTCGAGGGGGCCGCAGTCCCGGAACCATCGTCCGCTATTTTGCTGGGGTTGGTTGCGGGTGGGGGATTAATCCGATCGCGTCGGAAACGCCGTCAGGCATCCTCAGCCGCGTAGTCCATGTCCCGAGTCCGCTGTTCACCCATCTGGTCCATCGTCTCACGTAACCGTCGATTCGCGTGGGAATCGCTTGTTGCTCATAAAGCTGGTTGACCCGTGAGACGAAGTTCTGTCGTGTTTTCTCCGCCACACTCAGGCCTTCCGGCCTGAAGTGATAACCGAGAAAATCAAATCCTCTGTCAACACGCCCGACGAATGTCTTGTCGGGGTGTTGCCAGACCTTCAGCCGGTTGAGCACCTGATTGACGATGCGGACTACTTTCCGCAACTTCCAGCGCGATGGTGCGAACACGACCCAGTCATCCATGAACCGGGCATAGAACAGTCCGGTTTTCTGCATCGCATCATCCAGCGGCTTCAGATAAACCGCGCCCATCAGGGGTGACAGCGAACACCCCAGCGGAATGCCGCGCTGCACATCCCGATAGATGCCGCCATCGTCCACCGTGCGACGCACGTACTGTTCCACCAGATCGCTGACGATGGGCTCGTCAATCAGGTCTCGCAACTGGTCGACCAGGATGTCATGGTCGATGCTGGCGTAATAGCTCTTCACGTCAGTCTTGAAGACAAACGGCGGCGGTTCACCATCCACCGATGCGTACGAAGACGCATTGGGTTGATGGACCTGCTCCATCACCTGCCGCACGGCTGCCTTCGCACCGCCTCGTCCGGCCAGATGAAAGCACCGATCGGACAGCACATCGTGCCACTGACGACTGAGGACAATGGCGACCGCTTTAAGTACCAGGGAATCCTGAGACGACCAGACCTCAATCCAGTCACCCTCGATCTTCACCATGCGCGTGGTGCCCAGCCGATACCTGCCCATGGCAAGTTGTTGCACCAGCTGTGGTTGGAGTGTTTCCCATCGCCAGCGCAGATCCCACACATCGTGATTGTGGTGCGCATCCCTGCGTTGCCGGCACAGCCACTGATAAGCAAGATCGATGACTTCAACTGAGATCAAGCTGCCATCCTCTATGGTCAAAAAAACTGTGCGCCGTGAAAGGTGTTGATATCCAGCGGGTGAGATTCCCGCCCGGCGACGGGTCGGTAGTGTAACGTTGTTTCTGTAAAAGCTGCGTCAGCAGCAAGGGAAAGATGGGGCGTTCATAGTGTAACGTTCTAGCGTTTCCGCGATGGATTAGTCGTCTTTCGAATCGAAGGCCCTTAGAGCTTCAGGACTGAACGTAAAATCTTAAAAACACCAATGTTTTCGGCGATTTTTGAACGTCCTGAAATGCGAAAATATTGGTATGTGGTTGCCGAAATGCAGACGGTAGTGTTCTGTCCCGTTCGTGATATCACGTGTGAAAAAACGATTTTTCAAACCGTCGAATGTTCCTCAGTTTTGAATCGGTATCCCGATCTGCCAGACCGTTCAAGTGTGCCAGCATCGATCAGCTTCTTCAGACCACGTTTCAACCGCTTTCGATCCGCTTCGCTGCCTGCGTATCCCAGCAGTGTCTGGCATGTGCATTGAACCCAACCGCCTG
>JAQWRC010000068.1 GCA_029243925.1 Phycisphaerales bacterium | reverse complement strand
TGTGGGTTCGAGTCCCACCTTCGGTATTTCTGGCCCCTTGTTATGGAGCATCGTCCTTCACATGGGACGCCGAAACTACTCTCCTGAGGCGCGGCGGAAAGCCCGCAAATTTGGATGGGCCATGTTCCTGCTGGGTGGCCTCCTGATACTTGTCGGGCTGATCTACATGGGATCCCAGGGCTGATTTCTCCCTGTAGCGATGCCTAAGAGGCCCATACGTTGATTTTCAATTTTGATCGCACCATTTTTCGGAATGGTCCGTATACGTTCATGTTCGGGGCTCAAAGGCCACTTTCGAGGGAAACGAGTCGTTGGCCTCCCTGAACAGGCCCACTGCACCACACCCTTCCGGGGTATGTCAGGGGCGACGCGGGTCGTGCCGTGTTTGCGTACTGAACCTCATCTCCTGTGCATACAGGTGAAATGATGTGGTGCCAGTCGCCCAATCAGGAAGGCCACCATGAACATCAAGACACCACTGCAATCGGCATTGACGAACAACGAACTGCCACGAGTCGACAAGCTTATGGCCCTCCTTGGCGGCCCAATCAGGCTGGATATTCTCCGGTTGCTGCTGGTCAAAACGGAATCCGTCTCCGATCTGGCCGAAAAACTGGACCAGAGCATCGGGCTGACCAGCCACAACCTCAAACTGCTTCGCGAGCAGGGACTCGTATGCTCAACACGTGCCGCTCGGCACCGTTTCTACAGCCTCTCACCCTCGATCCTCATCGATCGCCAGGGCGCGCAGGCACGGCTGACCTTCACTGCAGCCGACGGTGAGCAAGTGCAACTGCTTGTCACATTGCCGTCAGATCAGCCTCAGGCCCAGGAACGCATCATTCAGGCCGAACAAGCCGGCATCAGTCGATTTACCAACATCAATCGCCATCCATGATGTGAGCAATCTGCGATGAGCAGGCTTTGGTTTCATCAATACTGACCGTTTCCCATCTCCATGGTTCCATTTCAGGCCCGCTTGGGTAGTCTGTGAGTGGAAACCGGCCCCCGATACAGGGGGCCCAAATGAAGATGGAGAAGGTCGATGACGTTCAAATCGCTCGCCATGCCGGCGGTCCTTGTGGCCACAGTAACTTCCTACAGCTTCAGCGCTGCTCCCAATGCAACCCCGCATCGGCTCGCTGCAAGCAATACCTCGCAGACAGCAGCCACCCCTCGAGGAGGAATCCAGGGCAACCTTTGCGACGCAGATGGCAGCGGCTTCTTCATTACCGAAAATGAAGATGTGAATGTGATTTTGTCCAACGGCTCCATTGCATGCAGCGGAACAGATGGCACGTCTGGACATTCATACGGACGGTATCACAACCTTGCTGATTCACTGCCTGCTGGCCCCTACGAGTTGCAATGCGTGCACTGGGGCATCGAGAGCAACGGCTCTGGGCTGCCTGTCGTAGTCAATATCTACCGTGACCTTGATGGAACACCTGAACCGAATGATCTTCAACTGATCGAATCAGTTAATGCAGACATCCCAGCCGGTACCAACTTCTACTTCACCGCATCGTTTGATACGACGCCAGTCAATGGCGACGATCTCCTCTTCATTGAACTCGTTGTCCCAGCTACCGTGGATTCCCTCTTCCTGGGAGGCAATGACCTTGGCCAGTCATCCCCAAGCTGGATCAAGACAGAAAATGGCGAATGCGGCATCAACAGCTGGTTTACCACAGCACAAATCGGCTACCCAGACGTCCACTGGGTTGAAGCCGTTGAACTTCAACCGCTGACCCCCTCCGACCCCTGCGACGACCCGCTCCCGACCACTTGCCCAGGTGACGTCACTGGCCCGAATGGGACTCCTGATGCCGCCGTCAACGTATCGGATCTCTTAGCAGTCATTGCCAACTGGAATACACAAGGTGATGGTTCGGTGCGCCCCGTAGGCGACTGTGCACCACTGCCCAACGGGGACTGCGTAGTCGACGTATCCGACCTGCTCGCCGTCATCGGTGATTGGGGAAGTGATTGCACTCCAAGCGAACCGACTGGAGCCTGCTGCGCCAGCGACGGAACCTGCGCCGAGAATACGACTGAAGCTGATTGTGGCAATGGCATTTGGTATGAAAATACCGCCTGTGGTGACATCACCTGCAACGAACCTTCTGAACTGACCATCAATGAACTGCGTACCAATCAGCCCGGTACGGACAACGATGAATACGTCGAGCTGTATGGCATTCCCGGAACATCGCTCAACGGATACAGCTTCATCGTCATCGGCGATGGTGCTGCCGGCGATTACGGCGTCCTTGAAGCTGCCGTCCCCCTGGATGGATTGGCCATTCCCGCTGATGGAACGCTCCTGATTGCCGAAGAGACCTTTACCCTCGGCACTCCTGATGCGGTCACCGAATTGAACTTCGAAAACAGCAGCCAAAACACCTACATGCTGGTGCAAGGCTTCTCTGCATTCCAAGGTGATGACCTCGACACCGATGATGATGGAGTCTTGGACATTGAACCGTGGGATTCAGTCTCGGATGCCGTGGGCTTCGTTGGCTCAGATCCATCCGCAGGCAACCCCCTCTACACCAACGTCACCGTCGGACCAGACGATATCTATGTGCCTGCACATGCATATCGATGTCCCGATGGAGCCGGAGTCTGGGTCGTAGGCTGTTTCGACCTGCTTGCAGATACCCCCGGTGAAGCCAATGACTGCGCCGCTGGCGACAGCGACGATGACGGCATCAGCGACACCTGCGACAACTGCCCTGATCTGGCCAACCCCGATCAGGCCGACTGTGACGGCAATGGAATCGGTGATGCCTGTGAAATCGCCGATGGCACGGCTCAGGACTGCAATGCCAACGGTATTCCAGACAACTGCGAGAATGATTGCAATGGCAACGGATTCGCTGATGAATGCGACATCGCTGATGGCATCTCCTCTGACTGCGATGCCAACGGCATCCCCGACGAATGCCAAGAGGACTGTGATGGCAATGGTGCGGCTGACGCCTGCGAAATCATTGACAATCCCAATCTCGATCAAAATGGCAACGGCGTCCTCGACAGCTGCGAAACGTCGGTCTTCGTGATCAACGAGATCCACGCCGATCCGTCCAACAACAACGACTACGCCGATGGCGATGCCAACGGCGATGGTGTCGGAAGCTACTCAGAGGACGAGTTCGTCGAAATCGTCAACCGCAGCGGCGCAGCCATCGATATGAGTGGATGGATCTTGTCCGATGCGGTCGGAACCCGCCACGTCTTCGCCAACGGCACGGTGCTCGATGACCAGTGCGTCATCGTCATCTTTGGCGGCGGCACCCCCACCGGCGACTTCGGCGGCGCTCTCGTCCAGACGGCATCGACTGGATACCTTGGCCTCAACAACAGCGGAGATACTGTCTCCATAACCGATCAGGCCGGGGCAGTGATGCTGGAAGTCCTCTACGGAAGTGAAGCGGGCGACAATCAAAGCATTACTCGCTCGCCCGATGTCTACGGCGACACCTTCTTCAAGCACTCCGAGATCGCTCCTGATGGCAGCCTCTGGTCGCCTGGGTTCACTTCTGATGGCAACCCACTGGGCACCTGCACCGCCCCCGTCGACAGTGATGGAGATGGTGTGCCCGACGAGTTCGACAACTGCCCAGATCTGCCCAACAACAATCAGGCCGACTGTGATGGCGATGGCATCGGAGATGTCTGCGAAATCGCCGACGGGACCCAGCAGGATGACAATGGAAACGGCATCCCCGATGATTGCGAAGGCGACATGCCCACCGATCTGTGGATCAATGAGTTCCACTACGACAACGATGGTGGCGACGAAGGCGAGTTTGTCGAAGTCGTCCTCCTTGATGGCGTGGATCCCGCTCAGGTCACTCTGACCCTCTATAACGGCAGCAATGGGACTCCCTATGGCTCTTACAACCTCGGCACGGATTTCGTGCCGGGAGAGGCTGGAACTGGCTGGACTATGTATTCACTGGCAATCAGTGGCATTCAAAATGGTGCTCCAGACGGCTTCTGCCTCGATATCGGTGGCCAAGTCGCTCAGTTCATCTCATATGAAGGCACTCTGGAGGGCACAGAAGGCCCTGCCAGCGGCATGATGTCAGTCGATATCGGGCTTGCCGAGAACTCCGCAACGACCATAGGCAGCTCTCTTGGCCTCACAGGCACCGGTGGAGTGGCGGCCGACTTCGAATGGACCGTACTGGCTGACCTGGAATCCCCAGGCAACGCCAATGAGGCACAGACGATCACCCCATAGACGAGTATTTCAATCAACATTCAACTGCCAGGCCCCCATGTACATACTGGGGGCCTGCGCTGTTTAAACGCCTTGGTACGTAGTAGATACGGCCTATAACACGCAAAAAGAGGCCTCAACCGAGTTTCGTAATAAAAACAGCATTTCAAAGGCTAGAAACAGGATACAAATGCTTGACATGAGTCCGCTTACCATTCAGAGTAGAGGACGTTAGCCAAGTTCTCAGTTCTTGGAAGAGGCTCGGCGAACGGAGAAAGATGTCGTCGCAACCCGTTGTGACGGCTGGAGAAGGAAGGAAGTTCAATATTTCAATCTTTGACTCCCCTCGGTCGGACCGGTGGGCGTCACAACCTCTTCATGTGTGTTTGAGGTTGGGATTCATTGTCATGCCTGACGTCGCTGTCAGGTTTCGAGAGAGATGTGTTTCGTTAGGAGGGGAAGTCAAAACCATGAAAACCCTACCGTCTTG
>JAQWRC010000089.1 GCA_029243925.1 Phycisphaerales bacterium | reverse complement strand
GCCGTTCAGCCGGCAACGCATCCCACGCTCGATCGGCAAGATTTCGCGCGTGTTCATGTGAACCGTGTCGGGCAAGCGCGTAGGCAGCAAGTGCAGTCGCATGCGTACTGGCGGTATTCTGGTTTTCCGGAGTGCTTCCTGCCAGTGCCACCAGTTGTTCAAGTGCAGCATCATGCATGGTGGAGATGGCGTCGGTAGGGAGCATGTCGGGCAGGGCGTCCATTGCAAGGACAATGGAAGCGGAGGTGCCGATGTTCGTCGTTCCCTCGCGGCTGGCCAGGACGCTCAGGATAAGGGCTGCTGTTTCTGCTGCGGCGTCCGCTCGTTCAGGATTCAACGTGCCTGCATTGGCCACCCTCGCGAGGCTGAAGGCCAGCAGTGCTTGATCAGCTGGCGAGGCAATCAGCGGGTCGAATCGATCGGCTGCGGGCTTGTAGGTCCCCATGAGCCCCAGGAGATCCTCACCGGGCCAGATCGATTGCATGATGTGATCGATCAGCATGTCCTGGGCATGACTGAGATTCGTCCTGTTTGACGCGAGTCCTCCACCCAGCATGCCACCTATGAGTTCCATCGGAGCCGACATTGGCGATGCCTGCCCGATGTCGAGTACAGGGAACCGATAGGCAGTTGCCTCTCCGCGGAGCAGTGCACTGCGGATATTCAGAAGCGAACGATCCATCGAGAGCGTCATGCTTTCGAAGAGTGAAGCTTGGGGATGGTTGTTTGCAAGCCGAAGTCTGCTTGGGAATCGGTAGGACCATTCATCATCCCATCGAAGTGCCATCCCATCATGAAACGGGTGGATGTCGGTTTCAAATGCGCTGAACGTTTCACCAACCAGCGGCTCCATGGTGCCACCAATCTCCAGTTCAAGAGTCAGCTGCATGCCCGCGTTTTTCTTGATGTCCTCCGGCAGTGTGGCGATGGTTCGATTGTTCAATGCACTCCGGATGGCTCTTTCCGAAGCCGTTCGCAGCATTGCTTCGTCATCGCCGGTCGCGGTGCCGATGCCGACGGTGCGCCCCTGGAACCGAAGCAGCAGGCAGCAGCATGATGCGCCGGAGATCTGAATATCGCCTTTCACGTCATCGATGTCGGGCACCGTGAGCGTATTAATCCAGTCCCTCACGGTGTACCAAGCTTCGACGGACTCGCCTGCATCGGGTCGATCTGCTGCAGGAGCGAGTCCAGAGCAGGCGACAATGCACATCACGAGCATGATCTTCAGAAGGCTGGTTTGGTGTGTACGGGTCGTATGCATCATTCGTGTCCGAGAATCAGGTCGGGGCCCAGACTTTGCGATTTGATCTTGTGGTCCATCCTCGACATGGCTCATCCCTGTGCCATGATCCATGTGAGAGTAAACATGTTGTGTGTACCGGGAAGATGAGCATGATCAGAGCAGCGGAGATCAATCAGATGTGGTTCAAGGGGAGCATTCTGACTCGACATCGCAGAAAGATGGCGTTGTTGACGCTGTTGACCTTTGTCGTGCTCTGCTGAGGGATTCGAGGAGAGGGAAAAGGTGGACAGCCCGCGACGCATGCGTCGCGGGCTGTCGTTTCTTTTCACCTTCATCACGGGCATCAGAGTTCGATCTTGTCGGTGCCCATGGCACCGTGGTCGTCCATGCCACCTCTGGTCGGCAGCTCGGTATCCGGTGAGTCGCCTGAAGGATCTCCTTCTTCGTCTTCTGCGCCGCCCCACTGGGCTCGCTTGAGAGAAAGGCCGATCTTTCGTTCTTCGATGTCGACTCGCAGGATCTTGACTTCGACATCCTGGTCGGGATGCACGATGTCCTGTGGATTTTCCACCTTCTCGTCGGACAGTTCCGAGATGTGCAGAAGTCCCTCGAGGCCTTCTTCCAAAGCAACGAATACGCCGAAGTTAGTGATCTTGGTCACCTTGCCTCGGACGATCATGCCTGGTCGATAGGCGTTGGGAATTGCTTCCAGCCACGGATCTTCTTCAAGCTGCTTGAGCCCGAGTCCGACGCGTTGCTTCTCCTGGTCGACATCCACCACGACACACTTGAGCGGATCGCCCTTGGTGAGAACTTCGTTGGGATGTGCAATCTTCTTGGTCCAGCTGATATCGCTGACGTGGAGCAGGCCGTCGATGCCAGGTTCGATCTCGATGAAGGCGCCATAGTTCGCAAGGTTGCGGACGGT
>JAQWRC010000035.1 GCA_029243925.1 Phycisphaerales bacterium | reverse complement strand
AGCCTCATTGTCGTACCAACTGATGATCTTGAAGAAGCCGTCGTTGAGTTCCATGCCTGCATTCGCGTCGTAGATGCTGCTGTGGGGATCGCCGAGGAAATCGCTGGAAACCACCGGATCCTCGGTATAGCCCAGCACACCCGACATCGGTCCTTCGGACGCAGCCTTCATCGCGGCGTTGATCGCGTCGAGACTCGTCGCCTGCTCCGTCTTGAACGTCAGATCGACCACCGACACGTCCGCAGTCGGAACCCGGAATGCCATTCCCGTGAGTTTGCCTTTGACCGCCGGGAGGCAGAGTGCCACTGCCTTGGCTGCACCCGTACTGGCGGGAATGATGTTCATGTACGCATTGCGGCCACCCCGCATGTCCTTCTTCGAAGGGCCGTCCTGCGTCGGTTGGGTCGCCGTCGCCGCATGAATCGTCGTCATCAACCCTTCAGCGAGGCCGAAGGAATCAAGGACGACCTTGGTGATGGGAGCCAGGCAGTTGGTTGTGCACGATGCATTGGAAATGATCGTGTCCTTCGCTGGGTCATACTGGCCACAGTTGACCTTGTGCACGAAGGTGGGAACCTCGTCGGGCGTCTTCGTTGGCGCCGAAATGAGCACACGCTTGGCTCCCGCTTCCAGGTGCTTGGCCGCGCCTTCATGAGCCGTAAAAAGTCCCGTCGATTCAATGACGTAGTCGACACCGAGATCACCCCAGCCGAGGTTCGCGGGATCGCGCTCACTGAGGCACTTCGTACTGTGGGCATCACAGACAAGGCTGCCATCCTCCGCCCGGACGACATGGTCGAATCGACCGTGCATCGTGTCGTAGGTCACGAGATACGCAAGATTGTCCGCAGGTACAAGATCGTTGATCGCGACGACTTCAAATCCACCACGCCGGACCGCTTCTCGATACACAAGGCGCCCAATGCGTCCAAAGCCGTTTATCCCGATTCGAATTGCCATGCCAGATGTCCTTGAATAAGTGGAAGACTTCAAATCATCGAGGCAGTTTGGAAACCTCGAAGCACGGGTTCAATCCCGCGGTGTCCATGGAATATCGTCGATCCCGTGCAGACGATTGGCGGCACGAGCCATTGCAAAGAGCAGATCGCTCAACCGATTGATCCAATGCATCGCGTGTTCGTTCACTGCTTCACTTCGGTGCAACGTGACCATCGCCCGCTCACAACGACGAGCTGCATTGCGAGCCAGATGAAGCCGGGCAGCTAGATCACATCCGCCAGGCAGGATGAACTGTTTGAGCTCAGCATTGTCACCATCGACCTCATCGATCCACGACTCGGCCTGCACGACATCCTCACTGGTCAATCGATGCACCTTCGACTCATGCGCCGTGCCCTGTGGC
This sequence comes from Phycisphaerales bacterium, assembly GCA_029243925.1. Classification (GTDB taxonomy): domain Bacteria; phylum Planctomycetota; class Phycisphaerae; order Phycisphaerales; family SM1A02; genus SP202. The sequence continues at coordinate 4,545 of JAQWRC010000035.1, read as the reverse complement.
GTAGCGAGATCAGCACCGAGGTCAAACAGTCGCGACTGCAACTCGACGAGAATCTCTGCGAGACGTGCATCCACATCATCACAGACGGTGGCAGCCATGCCGAGTGTCGCATTGGTTTCATCTGCAGCGCCGTAAGCCTGTACACGCGCATCATCCTTGGAAACGCGCGGCCCGCCGAAGAGGCCCGTCGTTCCATCGTCACCTGTCTTTGTATAGAGGCGGAACATGTCAAACAGCGTACCAAGGTCCCCGTCAGAAGCTCGGGGCTATTCCAGGGCCGCAGCTCCGGAGATGATCTCGGTCAATTCGGTAGTGATCTGACTCTGGCGTGCCCGGTTGAACTGCTGCTTCAGAGCACGGCCAACTTCCTTGGAGTTTTCGGTCGCCGACTTCATCGCGATCATCCGCATGATGTTCTCGCTGACAACGGCATCGTTGAACGACTGGAACATGACCGTCTTGGCCATCAAGGGCAGCAGGTCATCAAGCAGTTCATCGACGGAAGGCTGGAAATCGTAGACGACGTTGCGGGATTGTTCGCCAGCAGCACTGGAGGAATCTTCTTCCTCGGCCGGTGGTGTCATCGGAAGCAGTTGAGAGACCAAGGCATTCTGCCGGGCATTTGATATGAACTGCGTGTAGACGACGTGAACCGCATCGTATTCGCCCGCGGCATATCGACGGATCATCGAAGACGCGATCTTTTCGACGTCTTCGTAGGCCGGTACATCGCCGACCTCGTGCTTTGAGAGCACGTCGATCTTCTGGAAGCGGAAGAAGTTGACCGCTTTCTTGCCGGACACTTCAATATCAACCTCGATGCCACGCTCTCGGCATGAGCGTATGTGCTGGATCGCGGCCTTCAGTATGTTTCCGTTGTAGGCCCCACACATGCCACGATCAGACGTGATCACCAACAGCAATTCCCGCTGCTTCGGCTCGGAATGTCCGTGGATCAGTGGCGAACCGTAATCTGAAGCGGACGCAGAAACCTCGTGAACAAGTTCACGAATGCGCTCGGTGTACGGTTTGGTCGACTTTGCACGCTGGGAAGCAGAGGTGAACTTTGCGGTGGCGATCATCTGCATCGTCTTGGTGATGCGGCCAATCGTGCCTACTGCGCCCATTCGATTCTTGATGACTCGGAGTTGTGCCATGAGGGGGAGGATTGTAGCGGAATCCGCCCCTATCGCGGGGAGGTCGACATCAAATCTGAAGACCATCCCAGGCCAAACCCATCCCCTCGGGCAGAGCCGCATCCACCTCGGCATGGGCTATTTCATGGGCCATATGGACAAACCAGGTCGACTCGGCTCCGACCTCATGAGCAACCTCCACGGCCTGATCAACCGTGAAATGGGTCGGGTGGTGCCGATGGCGGAGCATGTCGAGCACCAGCGTCTTCAGGCCTGTCAGCAGAGGCCAGGTTTCCGGAGGAATCGAAGATACGTCAGTACACCACGCCATTGGAAATGGGCCGGCAGTCCCCTTGGGGGCATCAAATCGATAGCCCAGGATCGGTAGCCGCCCATGAAGCAGTCGCAAGGGCGTCACCCGAAGGCCATGGAGATCAATGGTCGTCCCCGCCGTCACGATGTTCGGGATCAGCGAAGCAACAAACGAAGGGTTCGCGTTCTGCTCCGGTTTGAAGATATGGGGATGGACTCGCTGCACATGCTCGAGCGTGCTCGCTTCAGCGTGCACATTGATTGGCGAACCCATCACCGCATTGAAGCGTCGCACTTCGTCAAGCCCAAAAAGGTGATCCACGTGGTGGTGGGTGTAGAGGATTTCATCGCAACGGCACAGCTCCTCACGAAGCGCCTGCTGGCGGAGATCCGGGGAGGTGTCAATGAGTACGACACGATCCGACCCGGCATCATCCGTAAATCGGATGGCGGCACTTGTCCGCGTCCGTTTGTCGCGAGGATCATGTGAACGGCAAACCGCACATTCACAGGCAATCGCAGGGATGCCCGCAGAGGTGCCGGAGCCGAGCACGATGCACGCTGCGTCACGCACCCGGTGCTTCATCCGATATGACGCAACCCGTTCTGCGTATGAGCAAACGCATGGTCGTTGATTGCAGCAGCAACGTCAGCAACACCGTGCCGAAGATGATCGGCAGGAAGAATGATTTGAGTTGGTTCGTTTCCGTGTTGAGTGTGTCAGGAAGCAACAACACGAGAGCAAGTGTCACGCAGCCGCGAAGCCCCGACCAGAAGACGATGTGTGAACCGCCCTTGGGCCAGTCACGGCCATACAAAGCGCCGGCGGGATAGACCACTATGGCTCGTGATACGAGCATGGCCACGTACACGATGCCAATGGCCATGAGGACGCTCTGGCTGAACATCGAATCAAGACCGATGAACTGCAACTCGATCCCCACAAGCAGAAAGATCAGCGAGTTGAGGATGTAGTCCACGGATTCCCAGAATGTCGAGATCGTCTTGACTGAAATGGTGGCGTTGCGGTCGTGCCAGCGAGTCACGCCCACGATGATGCCCGCCATGATGACCGCGGCAACCCCGGAGGCGTGGTGCATCGATGAGAGAAGGAACGCGCCGTACGCCAATACGATCGTGATCGCATTCTCAAGCACCGGATCCTGCACCCAACGCATCATCCAAAGTGCAATCCAGCCCAACAGCGTGCCGCCGATCAATCCGAATACGGTGTAGCCGGCGAACTTCAAGACGCCATCCGACAACCCGACGATTTCCTGATGGCTGGTCGGATGTTTCGGGTCTGACCTCTCAAGCGAGGAAAATATTCCGTCGGCATCCTGAGGAGCGACCTCGGCCATTTTCGCCTGTACCGGCACCAGGCCTGAATCATCTTGTGACACAGCGCCCGTGTACAGCGCTCCATACAACAGAAAGAACAAGACAACCGCAATGCCGTCATTGAACAGGCTTTCACCCTCGATCACGGTTCGCATACGGCGGGGAAGACCTACGCGCTTGAGCACCGCCATCACCGCAATCGGATCTGTCGGAGACAACATCGCGCCAAGCAAAAATGCCGCCAGCCATGAAAGCCGCTCGGGGATGATGTCCGGGGTCAGGAAAGGATGGATCACCACGCCGATCACCAACGTGGTGACGATCGTTCCGAGCGTCGTGACAATGGCGATCGAAAGCCAATTTCGACCCAGTACCTTGACATCGATCAAAAGTCCGGCCCGGAACAGGATTGGAGGCAGGACGATATAGAAGATCAACTCAGGATTCAGCGCCGCACCGGGGGGGGCCGCTTGGAATGCCGCCACGGTCAGCCCGGCAAGCACGAGCGCTGCGGTATATGGGATGCGCAACCGCTTCGTTACAACACCTACTGTCACCGCAACGGCCAATAGGATCGTAAACAGGGTGATCAGGCCGGACGTGCTGTGTGGATCCGTGGATGACTGATGCACCGTCTGCTCAGCCGAGGCGAGCAGGAACGGAAGTAAATCAGTGGGGATCATGTTGTTGAGGATACGCGAAGCGATCCCAATATGCGTTGCTCAGGATGTGGCAAGTCCTGCCGCCAGCGCAGCACACAGTCGTACACCGAAACCGGTGGGCCCGGAGACGCACAAGTCTGAATCCTTCTCCGTCGTTGCTGTGCCCGCAATGTCGAGATGGCACCATGGCACATCCTTATCAACAAAATAACTCAGAAATGCAGCACCCTGAATTGGATGAGCATTTCGACTCGGCGCCGAGTTCCAGATATCAGCATGTCGTGAACGCATGAACTGCCGATGTTCTTCCCACAGCGGCATGCGCCAAACCTGCTCGCCGGTCGCCTCGGCAGCCGATTCGATGCTGCGTCGCAACGAATTGTCATTGCACCACATGCCGGCACAAAAGTGGCCAAGTCCAACGACCACTCCTCCGGTCAATGTCGCAAGGTCAACAATTTTTGTCGGCTTCAGCTTTGAGCAGGCATAAGTCAGCGCGTCACCAAGGACGAGCCGTCCTTCTGCATCTGTGTTCGTGACTTCCACCGTGACGCCGTTGCTCATGGTGATGATGTCGTCAGGGCGGTAGGCCACATCACTGACCATGTTCTCTGCACAAGGCAGCACAGCTGCGACTCGGATGGGGAGTTTCAGCGCGGCGATGGCCTGCATGGCGCCGAATACAGCAGCACCTCCGCACATGTCGTACTTCATGCCCTTCATCCCATTGCCGCTCTTCAATGAGTATCCACCCGTGTCATACGTGATGGTCTTGCCAACGAGCACGAGGCGTTCATCGGATTTGGGCTTCGATGGACGATGTTCGAGAATGATCAGACATGGTTTTTGAGCCGAACCCTGCCCCACATTCAGCAGTCCACCCATCCCAAGCTTTTTGGCTTCCGCAGCGCCGATGACCCGGCAGTGCAAGCCGGTCGTTCGGGCAAGTTTTCTCGCCTGCGAGGCGACCCAGCCTGGATGGCAGATGTTCGGTGGCGTGGCCGCCAACTCTCTGGCGGTGTTCACGGCTTCGGCGAGCATGAGCCCGCGGCGAAGTCCCGCGCGGACATCGGGGCAGTTGGACGTCAGTGCCA
>JAQWRC010000018.1 GCA_029243925.1 Phycisphaerales bacterium | reverse complement strand
ATCTTTGAATTGATTCATTCCAGCGTTGGTGAACAGCAGCGTCGGGTCATCCATGGGAATAACCGGAGACGACGCAATGAAACGGTGTGCCGCTTTCGTTTCAAAGAAGTCGATGAAGCCCTGTCGGACCTCAAGTGCTGTTGGTGGCCTGTCCACGTCTTGAATCTCCTCCAGTCCTGCGGAAGCCGCTTCCTGATGTGTGAGCGGGGCAGGATGGGCCCTATCGGGGGGATCAGTGTATCGCGGGCGGGTATGAGCGGCATGAGGTATCCTGTGCGGCTCGCTTCAGCGAAAGGGAATGAGATGGCCCGACGAATGCCGTGCATCGGCGGCAATTGGAAGATGAATACCTGCCGGGATGAGGCCATCAGCCTTGCCGCTGCTGTTGCTGCCGGTGTCGAATCATCATCTAAAGAGGTCGAGATTGTTCTTTTTCCGCCAGCTCCATGGCTGACCGCCGTTGCTGATGTGCTCAAGGGAAGTGCGATCGGCGTCGGTGCTCAGGATGTCAGTTCACATCAGGAGGGGGCCTGGACAGGGCAAATCTCCGCTGGGATGCTTCTTGACGCTGGTTGCAGCCATGCATTGGTTGGTCACTCAGAACGTCGACATGGACTTGATGAAACCGACACGCTCCTCAATGCCAAGGTGCAAGGGGGGTTGGAAGCCGGTTTGAACGTGATGCTCTGCATTGGGGAGACACTGGCAGAGCGTGAGGCCGGAACAACTGCATCAATCGTTGAATCGCAACTTCGAGCTGACCTTGCGGGCATCTCCCCCGAGGCTCTGGCGGGCCTTTCAATCGCGTATGAGCCTGTATGGGCCATTGGAACTGGCCGTACGGCTGCCCCAGCAGATGCGCAGGCCGTTCATGCGGTCATACGTCACGTGATCGCAGAGATGTATGATGCATCCATCGCCGATGCGATGCGGATCCTCTATGGAGGGTCCATGAAATCTGAAAATGCCTCCGACCTGTTGTCCGAACCGGACATCGATGGAGGCCTCATTGGCGGTGCATCGTTGCACGCCGAAAAGTTCATTCCCATTGTAGAAGCCGCACTTGCGACTCGAGCAATGGATTAATCGACCGAGACGAACAATGACAAGCACGTATCTGATTCTGACCGCCCTCTTCATCATCATCGCCGTGGCGCTGGTTCTGATCATCCTGGTTCAACGTCCAGCTGGCGGCGGCCTGGCTGGCGCATTCGGCGGGGCCGGTGGCGGAGGAGGCACTGAGAGTGTCTTTGGTGGCCGGGTAGGCGATGCTTTGACGTTCATGACCATCGGCGCATTTTGTGTCTATCTGGTACTCGCCATCACCCTGAACCTGTTGCAGAACCAGACGGCAGCTGCACCAGTTCTGACTCCAACAGATGCAGTGGTGGAGTCTGATCCGGGAACGGGTGAGGCTACTCTTGTTCCACGTGATGAAGTGGTGGCCCCGGCGGAGGACCCACTGCTGGGACCGGCGCCAACCGCACCAGCGGAGGATGCTGTGGATGAAACGGGAACTGTGAATCCATGATTCGATCCATGACTGGATTCGGCAGCGTGGCCGACGTCGAAGAGGGCAGGCATTGCTCACTTGAAATCCGTACGCTCAATGGCAAGCATCTCAAGTGCCATGTTCGTCTTCCCGATGAACTGTCCGGCCTCGAGCCTGAGCTCGAATCCGTATTGCAAAAACAACTCTCGCGAGGAACGGTCACGATGACCGTTCGATATCAGGATCACTCCAGCCATGCTGCAGCAGAGATCAACACAGAAGCATTGCAGCACTACATTGATCAGCTGAAGTCCATAGACGATCTGACGTTCGATGCAGCCATGCTGCTTCAACTGCCGGGCGTACTGGTTCAAGAGGCCACGGACTCCCGCAAGGGTGAATCAGCAGCGATGTTGAATCGCCTTGCCGCCACTGCCTGTCAGGCTGTGATTGATATGCGAAAGGGAGAAGGCGAGAAGCTTCAAGCCGATCTCATGCTCCATCTCTCGTCGATCAGTACATCCCTGGTTGAGGTTGAAGCGCGTATTCCGGAAGTAAACAAATTGTTTGCGGACCGCCTTCAAACCCGGATGAAATCCATGCTGGGTGAACTCGGCGCAGATGTTCGTGAGGAGGATTTGCTCCGTGAGGTGGCCATCTTTGCAGAGAAGTCGGACATTGCCGAGGAACTTGCACGATTGCGTGGTCACCTGTCGCAGTTCACAGAGTTGCTTGATGGCGATGATTCCGCACCGGTGGGCCGAACGCTCGACTTCCTGACGCAGGAAATGTTGCGTGAGGCAAACACGATGGGCAGCAAATGCCTCGATCCAGCTGTCAGTCGACATGTCGTTTCGATCAAGGGTGATGTCGATCGTATCAAGGAACAGGTTCAGAACGTCGAGTGAGTCAGATGCCCGAGCAGTCGGCACGCGTCCAACTGGGATCAGCTGAAACAGCCGAGGTGCTGAAACACTTCGAGTTGCCGGTTGTGAATGAGGTCCGCGCATACGAACGCGGATCGCGAAGATCGCCGAAGGCGATCATTCGAACCCTCGGTGGGACTTATTTGCTCAAACGACGTGCGGCCGGACACGATGATCCGGATCGGATCCGATTTCAACACGCGGTTCAGATTCATCTCGAGCAGGAAGGGTGTCCTGTTGCGGCGTTGGTGCGAACTCGGCGCAGTGGCAACACGCGAGTTCGACGTGGCAGCCGGGTGTATGAGTTGTTCGAATTCGTGAGCGGAACACGTTGTGACGATACGCTTGGCCAGGTGAACTCCTCCGGCGGAGCCATGGCACGCATGCATGATGTGTGCATGGGGTGGTCCGGTCCGGTCCCAGGAGGAAGTGGGTACCACGCCAGCGACGACGTGCAGCAGGCGCTGGATCGCATCGTGGAGCGCTTCGATGAAACGAGGGATCAGTGTCAGGCTCTGGGGGCTACGTTCGAAGCAGCCAAATCCAAGGTCGACGCACTTGGTTGGGCCGACTTGCCCTGCACGATCGTTCATGGCGATTGGCATCCGGGAAACATGCTGTTCACTGGCGACGATGTGGTCGCATTGCTCGACTTCGACTCCGCTCGCTCAGAGCCACGTATTTCAGAGTTTGCCAATGGTGCGTTGCAGTTTGCGATGCGGCTCGGCTCTACGGGGAAGGCGGCTCTGCCGGAATCGCCGAATTTGGATGCTGTTTGTGCCATGCGGCGCGGGTACGATTCCGGTACGTTCGAACCACTCGAGTACGAGGAGCGGGCCATGACTCCCTGGCTCATGATCCAAGCCATGATCGTTGAAGGCGTCGTACCCGTTGCGATGCGTGGCCGGTTCGGTTCAGTCCCTGGTTCTGTATTCATCGAGCATCTTCGGCGGGCGTCATCGTGGATCGAAGACAATGCCACAGATGTGATCGAGGCTCTGGATCGTTTGCCCGGGAGCAGTACATGATGCTTTTGAACGCACTCATCCTGATTCCATGCTTGCTGGGACAGGGAGTTCCGTCAGCATTCGACGCTCTTGTTGAACGACTGGACTCGCAGCAATGGAGCGAGCGGGAACTTGCTACCTACGAGTTGGCTCATGTGGGCAGTGGTATCACAAAAGAACAGATCGAGTTCAGACTGGATGCGGGAGGCTTGACGCTGGAGCAGGTCGTACGCCTGCTGCGTGCGATAGAAATCCGACTGCTTCATTCTCCACGGGGCGCTGTGGGCATTCAGATGGCGATACGTCAGCCCGGTGATGATGAGCCAGATGGCGTACGGATCCGTGCGGTTATTCCCAACATGCCCGCAGAGGGCCTGATTGAAGTGGGTGATGTCATTACCCATATCGATGGTGTTCGCTTGCGCAATCAGGAGGATCTCGCCATGGTCGTGCAGCGGCACTGGCCTGGAGACCCGCTCCCATTCCGTGTGCTGCGTCCATCGGTTGCACAAGACGGCTCGCTTGGCGAGCTGGTCGAGGTGACATTTGATCTGACTTTGGGTTCGACGGAACAGTTGAAGGAGTCAAGTTCGTCTCTGCAAATTCGAGATCCTGACATGGCTGCGCGGGTCAAGTATGTCAATGCGTTGCAGCAGCGATTCGGCCCGGTACCCACCCGTGTAGCTAAACCGGTCGCGGTGATCACGGTTCCGATCGCCGATGCGGGTTTCGATCCCGTGTTGGCGGGAGTGCTGCAACAACTTGCGGCCATCGAGTCCGGCAATTATCCCGCGACACTTGAAGCAGTCCGGGCCAACTGGCTGCGGTCAATTGATCGGACGGAAGCGTTGCTTGCCGATCCCGATCTTCAACCGGAAATTCGCGATCAGTTGGTCATTCGTCTGACCCGACTGCAGGAAATCTATCGGGATACGAAGCCCTAGGACATCTCGCTCAGAACGCCATGAGTACGGCTGCGGCAAGTCCCGCCAGTACCGTCAAGGCTGTCGCGAGAAATGCGATCTTTGCTGCAATTGGAAGGCCATCTGGTGGTGTTGCCGTCGTGCCTTCGAAGGTCCCGATATCAATGGCGTCCCAGTCGATGTCGAGTGAATCCTGTTTGGCCTGATCGAGAATGCGTCGCGCTTCTGCAGCATCACAACTGCGAACCTGCACCGGAGTGCCCCAGCCGGAAGCATGTTGCCCGAGGGGGAACCCCAGTCCGCCTTGAATGGACCCGAAGGCACGGGCTTCGATCCCCGCATCCGCAAGGACGACAACGATCGCATTGGCGGCGAACTCACTGGTTGCAACCAGAAGAGTTTCAAGCTGGATATCGTTCTGGGGAGCGTTCATCAGTGTGCCGTTTCATCGAGGTAGGGTTGCAGAGTAGCGGGATGCGTCGAGGACGCGGCGGGATGTGGTCCCTGAAGCAGCCATCCGGACAGTTCATCGACCGATACGGTTGTGCGCCAACCAGGATCAAGTCCCTGCACGACATGCGGCTCATGCACGAGTTCCGCCTCGGCGGTCGTTTCGCCGGCCTCGATCATGCGGAGCCACAGGTGCTCACGGATGGAGTCGTCCCCCTCAACCTGTTCGAAGGGAACCTGTATAAGACATTCGTGTTCGATCTGTTCGGCTTCAAGCCGTCTGCAGACGGCAAGCAGGCCCGCCCAACTCGCTTGGGCTTTCAGCGTATGTTGCCGAGTGCGGCGTTCACTGAGAAAGACGGCGACATCATGTGTCGCGAGCGTATCCAACACATCGGTGGTATCGACGAGCAAGGCGGTCAGAGGATTGTGTGGATCGTCTTCGCCATCGCCCAGGGCAACTGGAGACTCCTTCAAACGAATGCTCAGGTTCGGACCGATTTCAATTGCATCTTCACCATCGGGCAGATCAAGCTCCAGTGAGAGTGCGGCAAGTCCCGCCAGCAGATCAAGAGCGTGTTCGGTTCGGTCTGCGGGGACATCCCTGCATTCGAGTTCTGCGCGTCCACATCGTGCGAGACCGACCGTGCGGACCCACCGACCTGAATCTGGCGTGCGCTCATCTTCAATCACTTCAAGGCGCCAGAGCACGTCCTCAGGGGGTTCCATCGTGTCGTGAAAGAACTCTTGCTCGATCCAGTCCCGCTCCAACCAATGTCCACTGCCTGGATCAAGCATCGCCGGTGCGTCTGGAATCGAAGCGGAGATCAAGCGGACGAGATTGATGTAATTGGTCATCGGATCATGTACGGAGAGTACGGTCTGTATTGCGACAAACCAGTTGTAGCCAGGCCCAATGACCGTGTGCACATGCTCTTCAAGATCGCCGATGGGTTGGCACCAGATGGCGATGGGTTCAGCAAGCCCGTCGATGGTGCAGCCTGCAAACCAGTGCATGGCTTCTTCGGGCGGCTCCGTGCTCTGTACTCCAAGATCCTGTCCTGTGAAGTCGGCAATAGGCTGCAGGACATCCTCCAGATCTGGGGGATCATCTCCGGTGC
>JAQWRC010000150.1 GCA_029243925.1 Phycisphaerales bacterium | reverse complement strand
ACGGTGACGGTCATCGCCACGATGCACCGGCCGGCGGCCTTCGATGTCGGTGATGTCGACGGTGATGGAGACCACGACGTCATTGTGGTGCATTGGGATGAGACTGCAGAGACGCCCAGCCAGGCACCAGCCATCTGCACGGTGCTTCGCAACGATGGCGTCGCGCAAGGGTTCCATGCGGTCCCGGTCGCATTCGTGGGGGAACAGCCCCGATGCGTCCGTCTGGCGGATTTCGATGCGGATGGAGATCTCGATGCCCTGGTCTGCAATCTGGGGTCGGACGACCTCAGCATCATTCGAAATGACGGAGGAGTGCTCTGGTCTTCGTGGCTTCAGATCGAAACGCCGGATGAACCTCGCTACGCGACGGCTGCTGACTTCGATTCCGATGGTGACATGGATTTTGCCGTCGTCCACAAGTCCATGAATCAGTTGATCATTCACTTGCAGGCCGCTCCCGGCGTTTTCGAATCGCAGGAGCCGCTTGCGACCGGTGATGTGCCGCATGGGGTGACGCATGCCCGCATTGGAGCCGATGAGCACATCGACCTGGTCGTCGCCGACCTTGGTGCGCATCGGGTTTCAACCTACGTCAACGATGGAGACGGCACGTTCGAGAAGGCGTGCGAGGTGTTTTCGCCTGCGTGTCCGGCCGATGTGGTTGCGCACGATGTCGATCTCGACGGTTGGATGGACATCGTGTCCGCCAATGCGTGGTCTGACACGATGAACATCCAGCAGAACGTGTCGGCTGATGAACTGTGCGTGCCGATTCCATGTACCGGCGATCTCGATGGCAATGAGGTCGTGGACGTCCTCGATCTGCTCATCGTGATCGGCCGCTGGGGCGAATGTATCTCACCGCCGCCGCATTTTCCGGGCTGCTCGGCCGACCTCAATTCGGACTCCTGGATCGATGTCCTCGATCTGCTGCTGTTGCTCGATGCGTGGGGAGCATGCGGCTAAGGGGAGCTCTTATGGGCCTCTTGCGGTCTGGTATATCTGGGAATCGCTATTTTGAGGGCAGAGTTGTGATTTCAACTGCCATTATGCTGCGCCGGGGTACACTCAAATTGGAAGAAGGTATGGGGTTTTTAACCCTGCAGTGGCCGCTTTGGGAGGGATAGACGGTGGGATTTGCGCGCATCGATTTCGGTGGAATGCTCGTGTGCAGTTTTGTGCTGCTCCCCGCGATCAACGCGCCAGCGCAGTGGACCAACGTTGCTTCTGATTCGATGGCGGATACGCCGTATGCCTCGATGGGTGCGACCTTTGCCGACATCGATGGGGATGGGTTCGATGATCTGCTCATCAGCTCCGGATCACTTGGTGGTGGACCGATCTACCTCTTCATGAATGATCGTGATGGCAGTTTCACACAGATCAGCAACGGATTCCTTTCTGAAATACACAACGTCTGGTCTCCACTGGTGGGTGATTTCGACAACGACGGAGATGGCGACATCTTCACGATCGGATTTGGCGAACGCTGCCATCTGGTCCGAAATGACGATGGGGTATTTTCATCAGTCGACGTCAACGACACGTTCTCTCTGGCAGGAAACCTCTACGCGCGAGGCGGTGCCTGGGTCGACACGGACAGCGACGGCTTGCTGGACATTATGGTGTCGACAAATGCGGCCGTTCCAAACGTCGGCAGCGACAAGCTCTTCCGGAATTACGGTGAGTCGGAGTTCGTCGACGTGACGCCTGCGGTGTTTGGACATTACAGCGTCGGCCGAGGTGTCGCGTGGTGTGACTTCGACAATGATGGACGAGTGGACTGTTATGCCGCGGCCGGCAATGGCTGTCCTTGCAACTGGGAAGTGCAGCCCAATAGTTGGGTGACCCGGGCTCAGAACCAGATGCTGCGCAATCTTGGAAACAATGAGTTCGAGAATGTGACGACCATGGTGACGATGGACATCGATCAGGCGCGTGGTGTCGCCGCCGGCGACTACGACAATGATGGTGACATTGATTTGTACATCGCCAATATTCCCATCGTTGGTGAAGAGTGGGGCGAAGACAACATTGGTTGGATCGGTGGGTACAACAAGCTGCTCCGCAATGATGGCGATTTCCAGTTCACGGATGTCACGCCGTCGGAGTTGAGCTGCTATGGCGGATACCGAAGTTGTGCCTTCGGTGATGTCGACAATGACGGGGATCTCGACCTGATGATGGTCG
>JAQWRC010000367.1 GCA_029243925.1 Phycisphaerales bacterium | reverse complement strand
CTCAACGACACCAGGCAATCGAGGAGGCGATGGAGCATCCCCGTCGCAGATCTCGTACGGCTGTGCTGGCTCTCCAGAATCGGGCACCGGGTCTTCTCCCTGCTTCTTTCGCTGCTGATGGCGACGTGTGCCGCCGTCGGAAGTAGGATTATGCCATGTACTCACGACTTATGACTGCTCTTATCGTTGCGGCCCTCTTCACCAACCTGGGCCATGCTGAAGATGGCGACGACTCTCGCCCTTGGCTGCTGGAGCCCGTCGATCCGCTCAGCAAGGCTGTTGATCCAGCCAAAATTACCGAAGGCGACATCCCCCCCCTGCCCGATGCCATCGTGCAGCCGATGCCACCCACATTCCGTCTGGCTGAACGGGCGGAAGATGCCGCCATCGATGAATCGCTCTTCACACAAGCGCTTGATGGCATCGACCGCGGTCTGGAGCACCTGCGTCGGCGTCAAAGTGAACGTGGCGTATGGATGGCTGCGGCCCAAGCTGCGCCGACAGATGAACCGGACCAGGCATCGCCAACGTCAATCGCCGTCACGGCGATGGCTGTCCAGGGGTTTGCGCAACGAGGCCATGACCACACTGAAGACGCCACACTTCGCAGAGCGCTGCAAGCCATACTTGACGCACGTGGAGAGAATGGCCTCATCGACGGCGACAGCCTCACCAATTATGTCACTGCTTCCATGGTGAGCGGCCTGGCGAGTCTCGAAGACCATCGATTTCGCGAAGCAGTTGAGCTGGGTCTCGAATCCCTTACGAAGCATCAGTGGAATCGCAATGAAGGCATCGGAGCACGCAAGGACTGGTTTGGCGGCGCGGGATACGGCAACCGCGGGCGACCTGATCTCTCAAATACCCAGGCCATGCTGCAAGCCATGCATGATGCGGGCATGAGCCCCGACGAGCCTGCATTCCAACAAGCCGTCGTCTTCCTGTCACGAACTCAGAATCTCAGCTCCGTGAATCCAAGTGAGTGGGCGGAAAATGACGGCGGGTTCATCTACACACCTGCCAACGGCGGTGAATCCATGGCATCCCAGTACGTCGGCGAAGGGCGTCATGGCGAGTTCATTCCTGCCGGCACGCCACGCAGCCTGAGAAGTTATGGATCAATGACCTACGCAGGATTCAAAAGCCTGATCCATGCCGGGCTGACGGAGGATGATCCACGTGTGAAAGCTGCCTACAACTGGCTGCGCACCCACTACACCTTTGATGAAAACCCCGGCGTCGGCCAACAGGGGCTCTACTACTACTACCTTGCCATGGCCCGGGCGCTTCGTGCAGCACAGCAGCCGATCATCATTGATGCCGATGGCGTCAAGCACGATTGGCGGGCTGACCTGACTCAGGCCATTCTTTCGCGACAACGTGCTGATGGTTCCTGGATCAATACTCAGGATCGCTGGATGGAAGGAAACGACGAGTTGGTTACGGTCTACGCAGTCCTTGCTCTGGAAGAACTGCTCAAACCTGCTCCGCTTGCAAGCCTGCGCCGGAAAGATGACTCCGCTCCATGATCACTCGACTGATTCTGCTGTTGCTGCTGAGCACGCCCGCAAGCGGCGATACGCCCGCAGCAACTCCAACCCGTTTTCTTGTTGGCATGAATGACACACTTGCTGAGCCCTACACCGGCCGGGTGTATGTGATGCTGACGACACTGAAACGCCAAGAGCCACGACGTGGCCCGGACTGGTTCAATCCTGAGCCCTTCTTCGCACTCGATGTGTCGAAATGGAACGGCGATGAGCCACTGGTGCTCGATGCCACATCATTGGGGCACCCATGGGCACTTGATGCCCTGCCCGAAGCTGAATGGACCATGCAGGCAGTTCTGCGTGGGAGTGACACCAGTCAGATCGGCACCGGACCTGGTACGCGGTACTCACTGCCAACAACACGGGCCATCGGGCCACGTTCCGGCGATGTCGCACTGACCATCGATCAGGTGGAACGCCCCCGCCCGTTGCCAGAGATTGATGGAATTGAATGGGTGGAACTGGAAAGTCCGATGCTGACCGCAGCGCTTGGCCAACCAACCAAGCACCGAGCGGGTGTCATGCCCCCGGCGGACTTTGACCCGGATGCGGATCGCACATGGCCGACGGTCTATGTCATCGGCGGATTTCCCGGGACGCTCGATGGCGCAGCCATGACCAAATGGATGTGGGGCTCCACTTTGATTTCCAAGGAATGCTTCATCGTGCACCTGGAAGCCGAATCAACCACCGGGCATCATGTCTTCGCCGACTCACCGGGAAACGGGCCACGGAGCACGGCACTCGTCAAGGAATTCATTCCGCATCTGGAATCGGAATGGCCACTTCGCCCCGAACCCAGCGGCCGGCTGCTTACGGGACACTCTTCTGGCGGCTGGTCCTCCTTGTGGCTGCAGTTGAACTGGCCGGATGTCTTCGGCGGAACATGGTCGACCGCGCCGGACCCCGTGGACTTCCGCGATTTTCAGCGAATCAACATCTATGCCGAATCGGCCAATGCCTTCGTGGAACCCTCGGGGGACCGCCATCCCGTTGCTCGCATGGGACGCAATCGATACATCTGGTACGACGATTTCGTCGGCATGGAAGCCGTAATGGGCGACGGTGGACAGATTCGCTCGTTCGACTGGACCTTCAGCCCACTTGATGAGCACGGACAGCCAATGAGGCTGATCGATTCGGACAGCGGCGCAATCGACCCTGACGTCGCAGCGGCATGGCGTCCGTACGACATCAACCTCTTCGTACAGGAACACTGGCCCGTCATCGGTCCGAAGGTTGCCGGCAAGATCCACATCATTGGAGGAAGTCTGGACACCTTCTATCTTGAAGGCGCTGTAGAACTGCTTCACGAAACACTGCAGTCTCTTGGATCCGACGCGGATGTCCAGATCATCGAAGGTGCAGATCATTCCAACTTCATGAACAACCGCCGTCGCAAACGCATCGCGCAGCAGATGGTGGAGAC
>JAQWRC010000296.1 GCA_029243925.1 Phycisphaerales bacterium | reverse complement strand
GTGTCCGCATCCGGCAGCAGACTGCGTTCGTACCGATGCAGAATCGGCAGGGTCTCAGGCCGAGATGCGAGCATGTCGAGGCTGGTCCATGCCTCCGCGGCGGATCCGCCCCAGGAGGTGTGCACAAGTCCGATCGGCACGTCCAGTTCCCGCTGCAATTCACGGCCGAAGAAGTAGGCGACGGCCGAAAGATGGGGAGCTGCCTGCGCTGAGCAGACGACCCAACTGCCTTGCACATCAAACTGCGGCTGGGGCTGACTTGTCCGTTGCGCATTGAACATCCGCAACTGCTCGTGATCCGCCGTCGTGGTATCGATGTCCTGCAGATCCGATGCGGCCAGAGTCCACTGCATGTTTGATTGACCGCTGCATACCCAGACCTCGCCAACCAGCACATCTTCAAATACAAGATGTTCAAGTACGCTGCCATCGGTTTCAAACGACTCGATGACCAACTGCCTGCCGACGGCGGACGCCTTCATCGGCGGAAGGTGAACGATCCAGTCGCCTTCGGCATCAGCGCGAACAAAATGACTGGTCCCATCAAGATCAACTCGTATCTTGCGCCCTGGCTGCGCCCGCCCCCAGACCGGAACAGGCTTGTCACGTTGCAGCACCATGGAATCGCCGAAGATGGAGGGAACCTCCACGGCGGAGATGGCGGGCATCGAACAGAGACTCAGGGCACATGAAACAAGAATGATTCGCAGCATGGGAACTCCTTCCGATCTGGTTGGATCGATTGACACGTACCCTAGCGAATCAGAGGTGGTTCAGGCTCCGCAACTGCAGATGAGATTGCGGTCACCATGGGGATTGTCGACCCGGGCCACTGGTGGCCAGAACTTGCGTCCCCGCAGCCACGGCAAGGGCCAGGCCGCTTGAGCCCGATCGTAGGGATGCGGCCACTCGTCGGCCCCGATCATCTCGATCGTATGCGGAGCGTTGCGCAGGACATTGTCCTCACGGTCTGCTTCGCCGTCTTCAACCGCTCTGATTTCAGCCCGTATGGCGATCAACGCATCACAGAAACGATCCAGCTCAGCCATTGGCTCACTCTCAGTGGGCTCGATCATCAGCGTTCCGGGCACGGGCCAGGACATCGTTGGAGAATGGAAGCCGTAGTCCATCAGTCGCTTGGCGATATCGTCGATCCGAAGACCAGCAGATTTTTCAAACGGTCGGAAGTCGACGATGAACTCATGTGCACAGTATCCATTGGCATTCGTGAACACGATGTCATAGTGATCGCGCAATCGGCGAACCATGTAGTTTGCATTCAAGATCGCAATCTGCGTCGCACGTTTCAGTCCTGCCGCGCCCATCATGGCGATGTAGGACCATGAAATCGGCAGAATGCTCGGGCTGCCATAGGGCGCAGCCGCAATGGGGTCGATGGCCTGGGCTCCCGACGTTTCGGGCTCTACGACTGGATGACCCGGCAGGAAGGGGGCCAGTTCCGCCGTGACGCCAATAGGACCCATGCCCGGACCGCCCCCACCGTGGGGAATGCAGAATGTCTTGTGGAGATTCAGGTGGCAGACGTCAGCCCCGAGCTCAGCTGGACGGCTCAGGCCAACCATCGCATTCATGTTCGCGCCATCGAGGTACACGAGTCCACCATTGTCATGCACCAGATCACATATGCGCCGGATGGAATCTTCGAAAACGCCATGGGTCGATGGGTAGGTGACCATGATCGCGCCCAGCCGGTCTGCATAGGCCTTCGCCTTGGCTTCGAGATCATCCCACTCGATGTCACCATCAGCACAGTTGACAGGTACAACTTCGTATCCTGCAACAACAGCACTGGCGGGATTGGTCCCATGGGCTGAGCTGGGAATCAGGCACACGTTGCGATGGCCTTCACCTCGGTGCTCGTGCAACGCCTTGATGACCGCCAAGCCAGCATATTCACCTTGTGAACCTGCATTCGGCTGCAGCGAGACTGTAGTGAAACCGGTCAGTTCTGAAAGCCAGCGCTCGAGTTGACGCATCAACATCGCATAGCCTTGAGCCTGATCAAGTGGCGCAAAGGGGTGGATCTTCGCAAAGCCCGGCCAGGTCACACCGAGCATCTCGGTCGTTCCATTCAGCTTCATGGTGCATGAACCCAGTGGAATCATGGACTGCGCCAAGGACAGATCACGTCCCTTGAGCCATGTCATGTACCGAAGCAATTCGGTTTCGGAGTGGTGCGAGTTGAAGACCGTCTGCTCGAGGAAACTGCTTCGCCGCTGCAGTGCTTCAGGAAGCTCATCCGCAACATCCTCGATGCCATCGAAGGGATCGAAATCGACTGCTTCGCCCTGATTGAAGATGGACAGCAATTCGAGGATATCTTCGCGCCGTGTCGTCTCATCGAAACTCAATCCGACGCACGTACCCTCTTCATATCGACGGAGGTTGTACCCACTGGCGACCGCCCGATCATGCAATGCTGCTGCAGCAGCCGGATCGACGGTCACACGCAACGTATCGAAATACGTCGCATCGCCACAATCGAAACCGAGGCGCTGCAATCCCTGGGCCAATGCCGATGTCAACGTATGAACGCGCATGGCGATCCGACGTAGTCCGTCCGGTCCGTGGTAGACGGCATAGAAGCCAGCCATGATCGCAAGCAGTACCTGTGCAGTGCAGATGTTGCTCGTTGCACGATCCCGGCGAATATGCTGCTCGCGAGTCTGAATGGCCATCCGAAGCGCCGGCGCACCGGTCGCGTCCTTCGAGACGCCGATGAGCCGACCTGGCATTTTGCGGACATGGGCCTCTTGAACCGCCATGAACGCCGCGTGCGGCCCACCGTAGCCCATGGGCACGCCGAAACGTTGCGCAGAACCAATGGCGATATCAACCCCGAACTCTCCGGGAGCTTTCAGCAGGGTCAGGGCCAGCAGATCCGTCGCCATGACCACCAAGCCTCCATGGTCATGCACTTTTTCCACAAGCCGCTCGTGATGCAGCACTCTCCCGTGCGTATCGGGATATTGGATAAGCACCCCAAAGCAGGACGTCGTTGACGGGTCGAAACTCGACAGGTCGCCGACAACAAGCTCGATGTTGAGACTCTTCGCTCGACCCCGAAGCACACCGATCGTCTGCGGATGGCACCCTTCGTCGACGAAGAAAATGCCGTCGTCCGATCTGGAGATCGTACGACACATCATCATCGCTTCCGCAGCGGCGGTTGATTCATCAAGCAATGATGCATTGGCGATCGGCAACTGCGTGAGATCAGTCACCATGGTCTGGTAGTTCAATAGCGCTTCGAGCCGACCCTGGGAAATTTCTGACTGGTACGGTGTGTACTGCGTATACCACCCTGGATCCTCGAGGATGTTCCGCTGAATCACCGGCGGCGTGATCGTTCCGTAGTACCCCATTCCGATGCAGGAACGCATCACTTTGTTGCTCGTGGCGATGCCTTCCATCGTGCGACGCAGTTCATGCTCGCCTTTCGGCGCATCCAGATTGAGTTCGCCCGTGAAGCGAATCGTTTCGGGCATGGCAAGGGCAGTCATTGCCTCGAGCGAGTCGACGCCGAGCATGTCCAACATGCGAGCCACATCAAGGCCATCTGGGCCAATATGGCGGTGAATGAAGGTGTCAGATGGGTCGAGAATCGAAGCAACAGCTCGATCGCCAGCACGGTCCTGATTGTGGGTTATTTCGCTCATGGAGAGGTGTATCGTATTCGCCTGCCGCGCCCGAGGCAATGCAAGAATCAGCCAGAATCACGCTCGGCTGTACCACTCAATTGGATGTGCTCGCCCTCGGCAAGAAGTCTTGGATCCCCTTGGATTGGGGGCGCATCATCCGGACGGTGCAGAATGCGAATGCGGCGTCGGAGTTCTTCGGGCAGCGAGGCCAACTCGGCAAAGGTCGTGTGCTTTGGGCCCTCGCCGCACTCATGGACGATGCAATCCGCCGACGAGAGCCACTCCACGTGCTCCATGTCGAACTCAGAATCTGAAGACCAGCCCAGGCGTGCTCCGCCCGCTTCAATCAGAAGTCC
>JAQWRC010000136.1 GCA_029243925.1 Phycisphaerales bacterium | reverse complement strand
CTCGCCACTGCACTGTGCAGGTGGCTCGTAGTCGCACGCCTCAGTCCCCGAATCCCACTCCAAAGACAAATGGAGAGCGGAACGGCTTCGTCATTGATCAATGACCTTATGTTCCAAGTCCGTTTTTCAGCCAAAAACAAGCATCAAACGGGTTTCTCCATGCCCTATGGGGGGGGCTGAAAGACTGGTCTCCCCAGGAAAATTGGGGTTTACAGTGCCTTCAGTGGACTATCGTACTACTACATGTCGTACCTGCAACAATGCCAACCACAGCATCTTGAGTTTTTGTGGATAAATGTCCAAATCACCATTTGCACGCACTACGGCGCCAAAAAACGGCCCTAGCAGCCCGTATATGGCTTGTGGACAAGATTTGGCTACATTCAAGAGCCATGCCGAGGGAGCAGAGCAGGGGCTTCCTGCGGTACTCCTGGGACGAACATGTGTGTGATGTGAAGTGGACAGTCCGTGGCACCAATGAGCGGCATCACAACAGAAGGTGCCGGACGAATTAGGATTGACAGGATGGATGCAGCGCAGCATGTACTACTTGATGATCTGACCGAAGCGCAATGTGATGCGGTGACGTCGGTCGATGGACCGTTGCTCGTATTGGCCGGCCCGGGATCTGGAAAGACAACGGTGGTGACACGGCGCATTGCGTGGCTGCTTGCGCATGGAGTTGCGCCGTGGCAGATCCTTGCGCTGACATTCACAAACAAGGCAGCAGGTTCCATGCGTGATCGTGTTGATGCGTTGTTGCGCAGGGACGATCAGGATCAGCGTGGCGTCACGTGCATGACGTTTCATGGATTCTGCGCCCGCATACTTCGCCAGTATGCGGATGCGGCGAGCATTGCGCCGAATTTTACCATCTACGACACGTCCGATCGTCGTGCAGTGTTGAAGCAGGCGATACGAAATGCGGATCTGGATTCGAGCAACTGGACGCCAGCTTCCGTGGGTGAAGCGATTGGTGCATGCAAGAGCCGACTGATTCCCGTCGATGAATACGACGCGAGCGCTGGCGGCGATTTCTGGGCAAAGTGCATTGGCCGTGCCTACCGTGCATACGAGGACATTCTCCGTGCCAATGATGCGCTTGATTTCGATGACCTGCTGCTTCGTACGGCATTGATGCTTCGTGGGGATGAAGGGGTGCGTTTGGCCCTGCAGGATCGCTATCGTCACGTGCTCATCGATGAATACCAGGACACGAACAATGCGCAGTTTGTCATTGCCTCAGCCTTGGTCGGTCCGGCGCGAAACATCTGCGTGGTGGGTGATCCTGATCAATCGATCTACGCGTGGCGGGGAGCGGATATCCGCAACATTCTGGAGTTCGAGGAGCAGTTTCCGAGTGCAAAGGTCGTCGCGCTCGGGCGAAATTTCAGAAGTACGGGGCATATCGTTGCGGCTTCCGCAGCGCTGATTGATCGGAACCAGTCGCACCGGGCCAAGGAGTTGCATACGGAACTCGAGCAGGGTGAACGCCTGCAACTCGTGCCGTGCGCCGACGAGCACCTTGAAGCGGCCGACATCCTTGACACCTTCCGTCGCCAAGGCGAACGAGGCACGCCCTGGAGCGAGATGGCGGTGCTGTATCGCATCAATGCGCTCAGTCGTGTTCTTGAACAGGCATTCCGCGATGGAGGGATTCCCTACATCGTGGCTCGCGGTACGGCGTTCTATGAACGTGCTGAAATCAAGGACGCATTGTCCTACCTCCGGCTCGTCATGAATCCAAATGATGAAGCTGCATTGCGACGCATCATCAACACGCCGCCCCGAGGCATCGGCAAGACATCACTCGAAAAGGTTGATCGCGCCGCAATGCTGTCCAGTCGGCGACTCGGCGAGATGCTCCGGAGCGTCAGCGAAGTCGAGGGTGTTTCTGCCAGAGCTGGAAACGCCATCGGCAAATTCGTCACGATGGTGGATGGCTGGCGCAGTGCCGCGGATGGTGGCAGCCTCGTCATGGATCTTCCGGATCTCGTCGCAAGAGTCATTCGTGAGTCGGGTCTGGAACAGGCCTACAGCAAGGGTCGATCCGAAGATGATGCCGCACGGCTTGAGAACCTCGATGAACTGGTCACGGCTGCAGCCGAGTGGGTGCCACCGGCAGATGATGACGGGGCCACAACGCAGACGATTCTCCAACAGCTGGCGGCATGGCTCGAGTCGATCGCGTTGGTCAGTGATGCTGACATGATCGATCCTGAGCGAGGGGCGGTGACCTTGATGTCCTTGCATGCCGCAAAGGGGCTTGAGTTCGACGTCGTCGCCATTGCCGGATTGGAGCAGGGATTGCTCCCGCACTCGCGGTCGATCGGAGAAGAGGATGGGCTCGAAGAGGAACGTCGATTGTGTTACGTGGGGATGACCCGCGCACGTCGTCATCTCCGCTTGAGTTGGGCGCATCGTCGAACCGTCCGGGGCATCACGGAGCGAACCATGCCCAGCCAATTCCTTGGCGAGTTGCCTGATGATGCTGTCGAGCGGGCGGACGAGCGTGATCCATGGGGCACAGCTTCTGCGCCTGCGGTGCCGGATGCGCATTGGGAATCAGGCTTGACTGTCCGTCATCCAACCTTTGGTCTCGGAGTCGTCCGCCGAGTCGTTCACCGCCCTCGGGGCACAACCGCGACCGTCGAGTTCCTCGAATACGGTCAGCGGACACTGCTTGTCGCCCACGCCAATCTGGAGGTCGTCG
This sequence comes from Phycisphaerales bacterium, assembly GCA_029243925.1. Taxonomy (GTDB): domain Bacteria; phylum Planctomycetota; class Phycisphaerae; order Phycisphaerales; family SM1A02; genus SP202. Next base: position 767 of record JAQWRC010000136.1, on the reverse strand, counting down.
ACCCCGAGGAACGGCCTTGGGAAGGCATCGACGTTCCATTCTGATGGCGAATCCGGTTCACACGAATGACGTGCTCCAGTACTGCCGTGATGCGGGATTCACCTTGTCCGGGGTCGCCAAGGCAGAAGCCAGCAATCGCGCTCCACAGCAGCAGCAGTGGCTGGATCAGGGCAAGCACGGATCGATGGGATGGATGGAAGGGCATGATGCGCTTCGGGCCGATGTCCGCCAGTTGATGGAGGGAGCCGCGAGTGTCATCTGTGTGGCGGATCGGTATGCCAACGGTGAGGCCGATGTGCTCCAGCCGGGACATGGCCGCATCGCTCGGTATGCACGTGGCCGTGATTACCACGTCCACATGAAGAAGCGATTGCATCTCATTTGTGATCTGCTGTCGGCTGCATGCCCAGAACATGCATTCCGAGCGTGTGTTGACACAGTGCCGATTCACGAACGGGAACTTGCGGAAGCAGCGGGGCTGGGTTCCATCGGCAAGCACACCCTGCTTATTTCACCGCAGGCCGGGAGTTGGATCCTGCTGGGGTGCATTGTGACGACGTTGCCTTTGGAACCGACCAGATCGCCCGGGCTTCCCAGCGATGATCCTTGTGGGACGTGCACCCGGTGCATTGATGCGTGTCCCACGGATGCCATCACTCCTTGGTCGGTCGACGCCCGGCGCTGCATCAGCGCCTTGACGATCGAGCATCGTGAACCGATCGATGAAGCACTGCATGCATCCATGGGGGACTGGCTCTTCGGCTGTG
>JAQWRC010000128.1 GCA_029243925.1 Phycisphaerales bacterium | reverse complement strand
GATCATCGGCGGTGGCAGTCTGTTTCGTATCCATCAGTTGTCCGGTGGTGGCAATGTGGTCGCCGAGTCGCTTGGGGGTACGTTGCTTGATCCCGGAAGTGCCCGGGGCGATGAACGAAAGTTGCTCAATGTCGTGGAGGATATGGCGATTGCATCTGGCGTCCCCGTCCCTCCCGTCTATGTGATTGAAGATGAAACCATCAATGCATTTGCCGCAGGTTTCAAGTCGACGGATGCAGTCATTGGCGTCACCCGAGGTTGCATGCAGCAACTGGATCGTGACCAATTGCAGGGCGTCATCGCTCACGAGTTCAGTCACATCTTCAACGGTGACATGCGACTGAACATCCGACTCATCGGCGTCATCTATGGATTACTCGTGATGGGATTGATTGGCTTGTACATGCTGCGTGCAATGGCGATTACTGGTGGCGGTCGGTCATCCGGTGGAAAGAAGGATGGAAGGGCGGTTGCCTTCATCATGATTTTCGCAGCAGTCATGATGCTGCTTGGCTTTGTCGGCACGTTCTTTGGTCGTTTGATTCAGGCATCGGTGTCTCGGCAGCGAGAGTTTCTTGCTGATGCATCCGCGGTCCAGTACACGAGGAACCCGAATGGCATCGCCGGTGCACTACGCGCCATTGGGGGCTTGGAAAGCAAAAGTAAGATGGGGCCGAGAGCAGGCGAATACAATCACATGTTTTTCGCCCAAGCCATGAATTCAGTCTTCGCATCGCATCCACCGGTACAGGAGCGGGTGGCCCGCATTGAACAGGTTCCAGTGGAGTCGGTCGAGTCGACTTCTGCAGCAAGTGGCAGTGCAACTTCGGCCGTCGCAGGCGTCTCCGGATTCGCCGGTGGCGTACCAACGGCTCATCTGCATCAGGCGGTCGATGCAATTGGCTCCGTGGGTGCGCACGCGGTATCCAGGGCGTCGAAAGTGATCAGCTCACTGCCAGGAGACCTTGTCGATGCGGCCCATGCAACCTTGAGTGCGCGCTTGCTGGTGCTGGGGATCTTGCTTGATCCATCAGAGTCGGAGCGGGAACAGCAAATGAATCGGATCGAATCAAGCTTGGATGCAGGTCACCACAAACAGTTGAAGATTCTGGAGGACAAGGTGAAGTCGCTGCATCCGTTCCAGCAGCTCCCACTGCTTGACATGTGCATTCCAGCTTTGTCTCAGTTGTCCAAACCGCAGTACGACACATTCATGGAAGTCGTTCAGGATCTCATCAAGTCCGATGGCAAGGTCAGTCTGCTCGAATGGACGGTGTACACGGTGCTCGAGAAGCATCTTGGCGAACGGTTTGATCCCGCTTCAAAGAAGCACCCAGGAACGAAGTCGATCAAATCATTTAGAAGCGAGGTCAATCAGGTATTGGCTACGGCCGCATACCTCGGCCAGCAACAGCCGGGCGAGGCGCAGAGCGCATTTGCAGCAGGACTTTCGGCGTTGAGGATCAAGGGAGCAATGCCTGAGGAAGAGCAATGTACCCTTCGTACACTGCGTCAGGTATTACTGAAACTCAATGCGCTACGCTATGCAGACCGGCAAAAACTGTTGAAGGCCGTCAGTGCGTGCATCGATCATGATGGACACACGACGATCGAAGAAGTCCAGTTGCTTCGTGGTATCGCCGACTCGATCGATTGTCCGATGCCGCCGATCATGCCCGAAGACGCGGCGGCCTGAGCCGTTCATG
>JAQWRC010000224.1 GCA_029243925.1 Phycisphaerales bacterium | reverse complement strand
CGGTTCGAGTGTTGATCATGGTGTGTTCTCCGTGTCGTCCTTGCGTGCGGCCATGGCGTCGTGTTGTGCCCAGGCTTCCTGCAGTTCCAGCCGCCCTTCGATGTTGTTCATGAATGCGATGAACTCAAGCCCAGTCAGCGCTTCGTTCGGGGTCAGATCAGGCAGAATGCCAATGCTCGCCAACTCGCGCGTGCAGTATCGTGGCGATGGTCCGAATACGCGCATGGTGAGCCCCCCCTTGAGTGTGAGGATCTTGCAGCCCGCTACGGAGAGAACCCCCACGGATGCGGATTCGTTCGGCTGAAGTGGAAGAGAAGTTCCGGCCAACCATCCTTTTTCAGCTGCAATGGCCATACGACCTGAAAAATCGCTACTTGGGTCCCGTCCATCCGACATCAGGATCAATGAATGGAGGGCGTCATCATTGGAAACGACGGCTTGCTCAGCAAGGGCATCCCAGAAGTCGAAATCATCGATTTCCCCGGGGTGTGCCTGAAGGATCGTCTGGTCCACCGTGGTCCTCTGCAACAGGTCACAGGCACCGGCATGCAGTGCAGTGGTGATCAGCGCTGCCAGTATGAGCGTCGTGGCGAGTCGTTCAGAAGGCATAGCTGATCGCTCCATAGACAAAGTGTCGAATGTCATCGATTCCATCCGGGATACCGTCGCCTGGGAAGAACACGCCATAGCGGAAGTTGAAAGTCACGTCCGACATGATTTGCCAGTCGAGCTTCCAGTCCATCTCCCATCCAAGATGTCGCTTGGCAGTCGTGGGAATGGTGTTGGCGTGATTCTTGTTTGTCTTCTGGAAGAGGAAGACGTCAACGCCGGCGCGAAGCGAGTTGGGGCGCTGCGGATCAAAATCAAGTGCAGTACTGCCACCAACCCGCAGCATGGACAGATTTGCAATCTGCGGAGCGAGTGCCAGGCCGGTGTTGATGTACCCGAGGCTGTTGAAGGCTCGATCGGTTGAGAAGGGAACGTCGCCACCGATCGTTCCGCTGGCAAGGAGGCGATCCGGATCGCCGGTTCCCATTGCGAGCGTCATGTCGATCAGGGCATTCGTGTCGTTTCGGAACGCCCAAGCCATGGTCAATGATCCCGCCCACGCGTCGATTGGATTTCGAGTCTGGGGAATGGCGGTGAAGTTGGCGAAGTTGAAGCCGAATGTACTGAGGGTGTGCCCTGTTTCGTGCACTGCTTCAATGGCATAGGTGAGCTGGGGGCCGACCGTGCCTGCGGCTCCGAATGACAGGTATTCCGAGTCGTATTCGAAGTTGATGTCGCCGAAGAAGGTCTCTAGCGTCTGGTCGTCATTGTGGTCACGTTGAACGAGGTAACTGACAAACGGCTGAAACTCGGGCATAAGTTCCGCTTCGAGCTTAAGCCCCCAGTACACGCGGTCGGTGTTCTCATCGTATTCAGGTCGCGTGATGTCGAAGTCGTACAGCCCGCTGCGTGCAGTTTGTCCAAACAGGCCGGTGAATGTAAATGGGTCGTACGATGCAGTACCGAGGAATGCATACATGTCGTTGCTGAATGCAATGCCGGAGTTCCAGTTGATGAACTGCCGTCCGACTCGGATATTGAAGTTCACATCATCCGCAACTCCAGTCTGATACAGACTCAGCGCGCGGGTATCCAGTTCATACCAGTATCGATTTCCGTACGGGTAGAACAAGCCGTCATTATCCGGCGAGTCTCCCGTGTTCCAGTCGTTGTAGAGGAATCGAAGATTGCCGAAGAAGGTGTGCCCGCCATCGAACTTCGAAAGGACAAAGAGGTTCGTCTCATATTGTCGGAGTGTCCGGCTGCTGCCCGCGGGCTCATCTAGGCTTGCAAGACCGAATCGGAATGATCCGCCGAAATCCAGTGTCAGTCGTTCGCTGATCGTCTGGCCCTGCGCCATCTTCTGGCGGTACGCCATGTTCTGGTCCTGCAAGTCCTGTTCAAGACGAGTGACGATTTCCAGCTGGCGATTGGCCGCCACCATTCCAGGGTCAACTTGAGCCCGGGCAAGTTCGGCGACTCCCAGAATGCCCAGAAGGCCAAGGAAAGCAAGTCTGTGGTGAATCCGCACGGTGGGGTACTCCGGCAGTTGGGACGGTCCAGTCTACCCTTCATCCATCGGCATATTCCCTATTTTTAAGACATGTGAAACTCCACGTCATGACGATTGGCGGAGCGGCTCAAAGGGTGGCATCATGTGCCTATGGATCTTCTGCTGACAGGGACTGGCGATGCGTTTTCAAGCTGCTTGTATGGCTCCAGCGCACTGGTGCGTGGCTCAGGCGGGTGGATCGCGATTGATTGCCCAGGAGCCGTATTACGAGCTTGGAGCGATGCGTGCATGCGATCTGGTTGCGTGGTGGACCCACTGGCCGTCGGGGACATCATTCTGACTCACCTCCATGGTGATCACTGTGCGGGGCTGGAGACACTGGGATTCCTTCATCGGTACAAGACGCCAGATGGCTCGCCAGGCCCCCGGCCACGTCTGCATGCAATTTCTGCGGTGTTGGATCGGGTCTGGGAGCGGCTCGCGCCTGCGATGGATGGGAGGGGCAGCACCATGGAGACCTACTTCGAGCCATGCGAGCTCTCCTTGGATGGGGCAGTCGAGATTGCAGGCTGCCGTGTGGAATGCCGCCAG
>JAQWRC010000127.1 GCA_029243925.1 Phycisphaerales bacterium | reverse complement strand
ACAGTGAAATAAGTACCGCACCGCCAGCCATCGTGACCGCGTAGGACTGCAACATGCCATTGGACAACGGCTGGAACCATCGAGCGAGCAGTCGCGGAAGTTGAGCCGTACCGTCAACGAGCAAGCCGTCGATGATGTAGCGATCGATCGCGTAGAACAGATGACCAAGCAGCCACAAGGGCGCACGGATGAAGACGTGGTACACCTCATCGACGTACCACTTGTTCTCCATCGCCACCGGCAGCCAGCGGGTGACGCCGCGGGACAACAGCCAGTTTCGAAGTCGATCCGCGTCCTGCCTTCTCCACAGGTGCAGCCAGAATGCAAGGAACAACCCAATGCCGCCGACCACACCGGAAATCCAGTACATGGCGACATGCGGGTCCATGCCCAGAATCGAACCATGATGAGCCTCGGCACCGTGCCCCGCAAGAGATCCGGGGTGTTCAGGGTGTCCGGGCAGTCCGGATGCGGCGGTGGAGTCATTCACCATGTCAGCCACCCAGCCCCCACCCACATCCTCGACGCTGTTGCCCATGAAGTACGGCACGGCCGCCAGCAGTGCACCAGCTGCGATCAATACCAGAACAAGGTTGATCGCAAATCGTGGCGCGTGCGGATGAAAGTCGCCATGCTCATGGTGATCGCCATGATCATCATGCAGTTCATCACCGGGCTCATACCGCACTTCTCCAGCACACACCCTGCACCACACACGGAATGTGTAGTAGGCGGTCAGGAATGCCGTGAAGATGGCCATCCAGCCAAGCACTTCGAATCCAGGTCCTTGGGTGACAAATGCTTCGGCCAGAATTGCATCCTTGGAGAAGTAGCCTGACGTGAACGGGAAGCCCGCGAGGCAGATGCACCCCACGAACATCGTCCACGACACGATTCGCCACCCCTTCATTCGGCGGAGTCCCGAAATCTTCCTGAGATCCAACTGACCGGCAAAGCCATGCATGATGGCGCCACATGTCAGGAATAGCACGGCCTTGAAGAATGCATGGGTAAAGACGTGATATGCCGCGCCGTATGTCGTCAGCACGCCAAGGCCAAGGAACATAAACCCAAGCTGCGATACGGTCGAATAGGCAAAGATGCGCTTGATGTCGTACTGCGCCATGCCAATGGTTGCCGCCAACAGCGCCGTCAGTCCGCCCACCCAGGCGACGACATGCAATGATTCGGGGGCCAGCAGGAACAGTGGGTACATGCGGGCAATGAGATAGACGCCCGCCGTCACCATTGTTGCCGCGTGGATAAGCGCCGAAACCGGCGTGGGCCCTTCCATGGCATCAGGGAGCCATACATACAGCGGCAACTGCGCCGACTTGCCGAAGGCCGCAAGCATGAGCAGATATGGAATGGCCTGCACCGACCATCCGTCATACGCCGCCGCATAGGTCCCATCATCCAGCACCGTCATTAGTTCGTTGTACTGAACGGTTCCGAACGTCGACCAGACAAGATAGATCGCCAGCGCAAGTCCGAGGTCGCCGATGCGATTGACGATGAATGCTTTCTTCGCAGCCGCGACGGCCGAGGGCTTCTGGTAGTAGTAGCCGATCAACCAGTAGGAGGCGAAGCCGACCCCTTCCCAGCCCAGGTACAGCATGAGCAGGTTGTCACCCATGACCAGGCAGCACATGGCGAAGAGGAACGCGCTGACGCCAGCGAAGAAACGAGCGTACCCCTTCCCGACGTCGGGCTCCATGTATTCACTGGCATAGAGCGCAATCAACGTTCCCAGACCGGTGACGAATGCCATCCAGAGAATGGTCAGTGAGTCGATGTACAGGGCGAAGTTCGAGACGAATGAGCCACCGTCCCAGGACAGGTTGATCCACTCGAAGAGCATCACGCGTTCGGGCGGAGAATCCGAGGTCGCCAGCACCATCGTCAACACGAAGGACATCGCCAGCGAAGCCACGGTGATCCAGGCGGGCAGTTTCGATTTCACTCGGCATGCCGCACACAGACCACACAAGACCAGTGAGATCAGCGGACACCAGAGGATGAATCCGACCCACCAGTGATCGGTGGCCGTCACGACATCCGCCAGCGGAACCGGTGGAACCGTGGGAATGACGCGAACCAATGGAAGGATCATGTCGAACATCAGTCGCACAACTCCTTCCAGTCATCGGCATTGAGTGATCCACGACGCCGGTGCAGCAGCACCACCAGAGCCAAAGCCAATGCGGCTTCGGCAGCAGCGATGGTCAGGATGAAGATCACAAAGACCTGCCCGGTGAAATCAAACCAGTACCGTCCAAACGCGACAAACGCGATTGCTGCCGCCTGGAACATCAACTCTGTGCAAAGGAACATCACAATGAGGTTTCGGCGAGACAGGAAGCCGACGAATCCAACGGTGAAGAGCAGTGCGCTGAGGACGATGAAGTGCCCAAGCGACAACTGGCTGAACTCGGAAGCGAGCAGATAGGTCATGCAGCACCTCCAGCATCCTCATCATCGCCATGAAGCGGCTCCAAACCGACATGCCTCCGCAACTCATCTTCTCCGTGCTCGATTTGCCGTCTCGCTAGCACGACAGCACCGAACATGGCCAGCAGCAGAATCACCCCCGCCACTTCGAGGCTGGCCGGGAACTCGGCGACCAGTGTCCAGCCCACATGTTGTGTATTGCTTGGCAGATGCTTGAGATCGATGTGGACCTGTCGGGGCGAACTCGCGTCGACATATGCAAGTACATAGGGCCCACTGCGGTCCCAAAGCAGCAGCCGGCCATTGTCATCTGCAACAGGCGGCCACTCGAAGGAGGGATCGGCTTCAAGCACGGCTGCTTTGAACTGTTTTGGCAACTGCTCCAGGAGTTCGCCTTGCCGATGCAGTTGAACCGTATCGAGCACCGGGGGCGGAAGTTCCTTCAGCCCCACGAGTGTAGATGAGACCAGTGTTCCTGCGAGAATGAGTCCAACGACAACCGCCGCACCTGGTTCGCGAGAGACGCGATCGTAGATCGGCGAATCTTCGACATGCTCTGCATCGGACGCCTGCTGCGCAAGCATCAGCACGAACATGTACGTGATCAGAATTGCCCCCGCGTACACGATGATCAGCGCAAAGGCCATAAACTCGGCCTCAAGCAGCAACAGCAATCCTGCTGATGACAACACCACCATCACGAAGTACAGAGCCGAGTACACCGGACGGCCATGCGTGATCATGCGAACTGCGGCAGAAAGCGTGATCGCTCCAAAGAGGAGAAACAGGATTTCGCGGACAACGTCCACTTCTCCGGGCACGGATTCATGAATGATCGCCACCAACCAGGCCAACGTGCCCAATCCAACAAGCGTCCCCAGAACCTTGATTCCAGAACGTCCCGGGCGCAGGAGTAAGTACAGGGCGAATGCCCCTGCAATACACGCGATATAGGGTTCAAGTTGGTCCATTCGTCCACCAAGAGACCTTAAGAGGCCCAAGGTGCCAATGTTGGGGTCAGCAAGTGGGGCAAGAATAGGATTTCAGGGCCTGAATCGCAATCGACTCATACGTGATTTCAAGAACTGAAGCCTTGTTTTTGACCATTTGACGTGTAAAGACATGCTCTGGAGCACTCGACAATCAGTCAGATCGTTCAAATCCGATCCATGCTGTACACGCCAGTTCTTGGAACCTCACGTAGGATGCCCTCATGATCCGCCGAGAGTACATCCCAAACTTCTTGACGCTCCTTCGAGTCGTCTTCGCCGCCGGATTTTTTGGTGCTCTCAGTTTCTACAGATTCCCTGATACAGGCGTCTTCTGGGGCAATATCGCCATTGGATTGTTCGTCATTGCCGCCATCACCGATTACCTGGATGGCAGCCTGGCACGCCGCTGGAACGTGGTCTCGAACTTCGGTCGCATCATGGATCCGTTCTGCGACAAGGTGCTGATCCTTGGCGCCTTCATCTACCTCTCAGGCGGCCGATTCATGGTGGAACAATGGTTCGAGGAGGATCGCCTGCTGAACATGGCCAGCGGCGTCTATCCGTGGATGGTCGTCGTCATCCTCGCACGCGAACTATTCGTGACCAGCATTCGGGGAGTCGCCGAATCAAGCGGGATTGCATTCGGTGCCAAGTTTTCTGGAAAGCTGAAAATGATCTTCCAGTCGATTGCCATTCCCATCGTATTGCTGCTGGTTGTGAACTGGCCCTCGCAACAACATGATCTCATCTTCTGGATCTGCAACGGCCTGATGTGGTCAACCATCGTCATCACCATCTGGTCCGGAATGCCCTATGTCATCGGGATCCGTTCCCTGCTGCATCAGGCAAATTCACATGACTGATCTCCGAAGCACCATGCTGACGGTGTTTGGCCTCGGAAATCTTCCGGGCATGCCCGGCACGTTCGGCTCGCTGCCGGTTGTTGCGATCGCACTGTGCGCAGTCATCATTGGCTCCCCCACTGTCATGTTCATCATGATGTTGCTGCTGCTCATCGTGGCCAGCGCCATCACCGTCATCTGCGGTGACTGGGCGGAAGAAAAATGGAAACGGACAGATCCGGGTTGCGTGGTCTCGGATGAAGTCGCCGGGCAGGCCCTGGCCTATCTGATCGTGCCATGGATGACCATACTTGGCTCCGGTGATGTGCTCAGTTCACTGCTCTTGATCATCACGGGCTTCATCACATTCCGGCTGCTCGACATTCTGAAACCACCCCCCATCAATCAGCTCCAATCCCTGCATGGTGGCTGGGGCATTCTGGCTGATGACCTTCTTGCTGGGCTTGGAGCCGGCCTGCTGACATGGATCATGTCGCTGGCGCTCCTGGCCATGTGAAATACGCGAACAGAGAGCCTGTTACTCAGACTGCGATGCGATGTGTGCACGGTGCGCGGTGCCCAAACCAAGCGGCCGGCCATTGAACACGGGGTC
>JAQWRC010000209.1 GCA_029243925.1 Phycisphaerales bacterium | reverse complement strand
CAGTTCCGAGCTTCAGAAGTCGCCGAGGGCTCCAAAACAGCCACGGCCCACCCCCCGGAAAGGACGTGGGCCGTGGCAAGATGCAATGCGCGCTGAAGGAGCGCGAAGGAGAGATAAATCAGTACACGATTGCGTTCGCCGTCTCGATGCTCTCGATGAGTTGGCGAACCGTGAATGGCTTTCGAAGCGTGCCGTCCCAGCCAGCCTGCGTAAGCGAGGTGATCTGGCCATCAGTAAGGCGATTGCTCATCGCAATGAGCCTGGTGGCAGCGTAATCGTCATTCGATCGAAGCCACGAGCAGAACTGTGCGGCGCCCTGTTCATCCATGTGGGCATCCACAAGCAGCACGTGCGGACGGAACCGCTCGCATTCGGCGCCAGCAGCAAACGTCGAGTCGCAGGTGCGAACTTCGTAGCTTGTCTCTTTCTGGAGCACGTTTTGAAGTGTGTTGAGCACGTTCGCGTCGCTGTCGACAACGAGCACGCGCGGGTTCCCAGACATGAGACCATCCAGCGGAATGCCGTGGTCCTTCATGAAGGAGATGAGATTCGCAACCGGAATGCGCCGGTCCTTTGAACCAGGAATTCGATATCCCTGAATCTGGCCGGAATCGAACCATTTGCTCACGGTTCGTGATGCGACATTGCAGAGTTTGGCGACTTCGCCGGTCGTGAGAACGTCTTTCTCGAAGAGTTTCATACCCAGTACCCTCGGATTCGTTTCGTTTCGTCATGCGGACACGTCGTGGCCCGCTCCAGCACAGACATCGGGCTGAAGTCGAGGCGGGTTAACCGGCACATATGATTTCACCGAACACAGGCAGCAAAAACACACCACGTCCACCCAAATTATGGACGGACGCGGTCAAAAAGCTTGTTTTATCGCTCCAGAAAACTCAGGCGTTCTTTGGCCCAGCGGCCCGAACCTCATCGGCAAGGGTGTATTTCGCGTCATTTTCGCGGAACAGCCCGGCCAGAAGATGTGCCTGTGCGTCATAGGCGTCGGTATCGCTCCACGTCGACCGTGGATGGAGGATGTCACTGGGGACATTGGGAGCCGACTTGGGCATCGACAAGCCGAAGATTGGATCCTCGATGAAAGCGACATTGCGAAGCGTGCCATCAAGAATGGCCGTCACGAAGGCTCGGGTGTACTTCAACTCAAATCGATGTCCGGTTCCGTAGGCCCCACCGGTCCAGCCGGTGTTCAGCAGCCACACATCCACAGCATGCTCTTCAACCCTTCTTGCCAACCAATCCGCGTACACCATCGGCTCGCGAGGCAGGAATGGGCCGCCGTAGCACGGACTGAAGTTCGGAGTCGGTTCGGTCACCCCTGCTTCCGTACCAGCCAGCTTGGAGGTATAGCCATTGATGAAGTAGTACATGGCCTGCTCTCGGGTGAGCTTGCTCACTGGAGGCAGGACACCGAATGCATCAGCAGCCAGGAAGAGCACGTTCTTGGGGTGCCCCCCCACTGAAGGAATGCAGGCATTGGGAATGTAGTCCACCGGGTAGGTGACTCGTGTGTTTTCGGTCTTGGACCCGTCATCGTAGTCCGGGACGCGGGTCGCCTCGTCCAGAACGGTGTTCTCAAGCACCGATCCAAATCGAATCGCATTCCAAATCTGCGGCTCCGTGGACTCAGAGAGCTTGATGCACTTGGCATAGCAGCCACCCTCGAAGTTGAACACGCCCGCATCGGACCAGCCATGCTCGTCGTCGCCAATCAGCGGGCGATTCGGATCTGCCGACAAGGTGGTCTTGCCGGTTCCCGAAAGCCCGAAGAACAGCGCAACGTTGGTGGCATCATCCGCATCCACATTCGCCGAGCAGTGCATTGGGAAGACATCCACATCTGGCATGTCGTAATTCATCGCGTAGAAGATCGACTTCTTGATTTCACCTGCGTAGCGGGTACCGAGAATGACCACCTTCTTCTGTTCCAACGATTGCAGAATGCAGCATTCGGAATTCAGGCCCAACTCTTCCCAGTCCTCGACCGCGAGATTGCAGGCATTGATGATGCGCCAATCCGGAGTAAAGTCGACCTGCTGTTCTGGAGTCGATTTGATGAACAACGTCGATGCGAACAGACTTTGCCATGCTTCTTCCGTCACCACGGAGACGTTGATGCGATAGCGTTCATCTGCACCGGCAAATCCATCGAATCGGTAGAGTTCGTTCTTCTCATTCAGGTACTGAAGTGCACGCTGCTCAAGTTTCGCAAACACCTCAGGCGACACGGGGCGATTCACCTTGCCCCAGGCGATGGTGTCGTGGATACCAGGCGTGTCCTCGAGGAACTTGTCACTGGGGCTTCGCCCCGTCTTGACCCCGGTATCACATGCCAAGGCACCATTGGCGGCCAGGACGCCCTCTCCTCGGGCCAGTGCCGTTTCGACCAAGGCAGCGGTCGATAAGTTGCGATGCACGGTGGTTCCGGTGAAAGCAAGCATATCGGAAGCGGTTGAAGTGGCCATTTCAAACTCCCTGCCAGACTGGCGGCATCCGTTCCTGACAATGTGGCCTGGCGATGCCAGGCTCGCTTGAGTCTCTACCCAGACGAAATGGGTAAGCGCGGCAGTGTACCGATATCTCGGTACAAGGACCATGATTCATCGGCAGGAATCCTCATTCAGCCACAATGGATATGGACCGAGTGGGGCCCGACACGGTACACTTCCGCGTTCTACGGCGATCGTAGCTCAGTTGGTAGAGCACCTGGTTGTGATCCAGGACGTCGCGGGTTCAAGTCCCGTCGGTCGCCCTTCACCCCGCTTCCAAGCGGGGTTTTTCTTCAGTCTCCCGCATTTGCCGATGTCCAGGCCCACCCGCATTCTGGGCAGTGATCGCCGGCATTCCGATCTTTCTCATATCCGCACCGCTGACAGTGCCTGCTCCACCACGCAGGGCGCCGACGAAGCAGGATCAGGAACGCCATCGGACCAAGCAGCCAGAGTGCCGCTACAAAGCCGCCCAGCAGCGCCTGAAAACTGCCTGTCTCACAGAAGCAGTTTGTCCGCCGCCGAACCATCGCTTCAAGTGGCAGAATCAGCACCAACTCGATCAGCGTTCCTGCAAAGAGCAAGCCCACAAGCCGCCTCAATCGATTCAGCGGTTGACCTCGCCGCATGAACAGCGAGATCAGTATTCCCCACAGGATCCACGATACGAACAGGCATGCCGCAGCAAGAATGAATGCGAGATCCCCATCGAATGTGAGTCGATCTATCTCGGATGGGTCTATCACGATGGCGAATAGGCCGAAGTAGAGCGGGGCTCCCCAATCACTGACCCAGCCGCCGAGCAACTGCACCAGACTCATCAAGGCCATCGCAAGTCCGACCGTCAGCATGGCCGCGACCAAACTGGCGAGCATGATGCTCCAGCCAAGTGAACGAGGGCGCCCAGGTCGAAGGCGGAGCAGCAGCAGTGGCAGCAGAAAAATGATCTGCGAACCAACCAGTACCACCACCAGCGCCCCCATGTTCAACCAGTACAGCGGATCATGCATCCACTCCGCCAGCAGGGTTGCAAATGGATCAAAGCCATCCTTATCACTGGACCAGTTCATGAGGAGCACGGCCGCCAGAAGTGTGCCGAGGACCCAGATGAGGATCGACCAGCACAGCATGACGGCCAGAAGAGGGAACCAACGTGATCGAGTAACCATGGATTTCAGCCTAACAAAATCACTGATCGACTGAATCGCAACTGGCTCAACCGCACGAAGAGATGTTCCGTGTACCGTAGTGCACATGCACGTCTCAATCCTGCAATACGACATTGTCTGGGAAGACAAGCCAGCCAGTCATGCACGCATGGATGACATGCTTGAAGCACATCCGCCTCAACCAGGCGGACTGCTGCTGACACCCGAACTGGGTGATGTCGGCATCTCCTGCAATATTGACCGCATTGCCGATGGCACTTCACTCGAGTGGGCAGCGCAAACGGCTCGACGGTTCGAGTGCTTCGTACAGCATGGGTTTGCCGAACGCGGCGACGGCCAGCGTGGACTCAATACGGCAGCCATCGTCGATCCCAAAGGCAATCTGCTTGGCAGATACAGCAAGGTGCATCCGTTTTCCTTTGGCGGTGAAACCAAGTACTACGAACGCGGCGAGCGCTTGTTGATGGCTGATCTTGGGGGCATGCAGGTCTGCCCCATGATCTGCTATGACCTTCGATTTCCGGAACTGTGGAGACTGGCCCGAAGAGCAGGTGCGGAGGTCTTCACGATCGGAGCGAGTTGGCCCTCGGCACGAACGGCACATTGGCGATCACTGCTGGTCGCGAGAGCCATCGAAAATCAGGCCTGGGTCATCGCCTGCAACCGAACTGGATCTGATCCACATCTCACCTATGACGGCGCATCGATGATCGTGAACCCATTGGGCGACATCCTCACCCAGGCCGGCCATGAACCCATGATTCTGCAGGCTGAGCTCGATCCGGGAATACAGAAGGAGTGGCGGGATGCGATGCGATGCCAGGACGATGCGGAGGATCGATTTCTCGGTTCAATCGAAATCGACCGGGTGCCTCCCGATGTACGGGGTTGATCGAGTCCCCTTGGGCACGTATCTTCCCATTCTCAACGGGCGAGGTAGCTCAGTTGGTAGAGCACGGCATTGAAAATGCCGGTGTCCCCGGTTCAAGTCCGGGTCTCGCCATTGCGGAACGCCCACCGCCAGTACACGCGATTGAAAAACCACACGGCCCGCTTCCCTCCAGGATTCGGGCCGTGTGACTTCAAAATGATGATCTCATGTCGTACGTTCAGGCTGCCTTCGTGCGTGGACGGCTTCGACGTCCATACAGCGTCGCCCCCGGGAGCGTGTAGTGCTCCTGCAAGGCGCACTGCAATGCATCCGCATCACACATCACGAAGTAGGCAGGAACGCCCAATACGTTTGTTGCGAACCGCAGCGCTCGTGCAAGCGCTTCGGGTGTGGTCGCAAGCATCAGTTCCTGACCATCCCAGGCAATTGGCAGCGTATTGAACTGCCATGCCTGTCGGCGGGTCGCCATGGCCAGAGCATCCGGCTCTGGCGTCATCAATCGTGGGTCGATATGTCGAGTTGCATGTGCATACTGTTGCGCCCAGGCTGACTCGATCTGCGATGGATCGACTGCATAGATCTCTTCGCAGATCAATCCAAAGGGTTGTCCGGTGCGCTGCTGCACATTGAGTACTGCCTTGACCTGATCGGTCGTCAGTACGCCGTGCTCAACAAGAAGGGTTCCAATTCGAATTTCCATGTCTGTACCGTTGCCTTTCTCCCACAGTCGTGTGCCGTGGTGGTGATGCATTCGTCGGCCCATGGAGGACACAACTGGTACGTGAATCAGGCTTCAGAGGTTCAGAATCAGGTCAAAGTT
>JAQWRC010000186.1 GCA_029243925.1 Phycisphaerales bacterium | reverse complement strand
GGAGAAGGATCTCCACCGTGTCCATCGGCCGATCCACCCATGCAATGATTCGTTTCGCAACTCATCCAGTCGATGAACTGTTCATTGACGCCGACGTCTTCAGCGGCAATGTAGACGCCATCAAGCGTGTCGACGAATCTGCCCATGGCCCGGGCATCGGCTTCGGTTGCGGTTGCATTCGGCTCGGGCAGGAGGATGACGCTTTTGGCGCCTCCCATGGTCAGGCCTGCACATGCCGATTTGTAGGTCATTCCCTCCGAAAGACGGAGGACATCATGCATCGCATCTGTCTCATCGGCATAGTGCCAGCGTCGTGTGCCGCCCAGCGCATTGCCAAGAACCGTCGAATGCACGGCAATGATTGCCCGCAGTCCAGTGTCCTCGTCGTGGAAACAGCAGACGCGTTCGTGCCCATGGCCAGTCATCTCTTCAAACAGCTTCATGCGAGATCCTTCTCCAACTTCATGGCTTCGGCAACTTCGGCGCCAAGTCCCTCTTCGATGCGATCGGCAATTGACCCGCCGCCGAACTGTTTGATGAAGGACTGGTCTGCAACCCGTCCCTGGCCGCGTGCGGATTCAACCGGGGTCTTTTCAGGGATACTGTAGTCCGAATACGGCAGTGATCCCAACGTGGCCCACGCGGCATCGGCTGCAGCCCTCATGGTCGCATCGGTGTTTCGGTCCAGATTGCGAATGCAGCCCTCAAAGGCTTCGTGACCCATGGCACAGATATGATCAACAAGAGCACGGTCATGCTTCAGCTGATGATCGTCAATCCCATTTCGAATGCTCTGGTCGAGCCGTGAAAGGCAGCATCCCATGGCGTGGATCCAGATCACCATCGTGCTGAGGCGACGCTGAACCATCTGGTTCGTGATCAACTCTTCTTCGTGCACCTTGAACATCCGCTTGACCTGGTAACTGAATTCAGAGGTCATGTTTTCGATCGTTCGGACGTGCTCACGCAAAGAGGGGTCGAGTGCGTTGATCTTCGGAGCGGATGGTCGTATTCCGAGGAAAAGTTCCGCAGCGAGTTTCAGTGCGATGACCGGTTTTTTAAACGGTGCTGCACGGATGGCGAGCATGTGCTCACCAAGTTGCTTGGATCCATAGGCGAATACGAAGGCGTGCATCACTTCGTTTGCGCCTTCCACGATGGTGTTGATTCGCGAGTCACGCCAGAGCCGTTCCAGCTCATTCTCAGTCATGTAACCTTCGCCACCCATGACCTGCATGGCCATGTTCGTGCACCGGAACCCCATCTCTGAGCAGAAGACCTTGCAGATCGCCGTCTCGAGCATGATGTCATCATCATTGCGATCGACGATGCCCGTGGTCATGTAGAGCATGGCATCCATTGCGTAGTTGTAGCTGGCCATTGATGCGAGGTAGTCGCGCACCAGTTCAAACTCGCCCAGAGGCCGATTGAACTGATAGCGGGTTTCGCTCCACTTCAACGCCTGAAGGTAGGCCGAGCGCCCTGCGCCAACCATCCCGGCAGAGAGTGTGCAGCGGCCCCAATTGAGGCAGGTGAGCGCGACATTGAGTCCGCGGCCTTCCTCATGAAGCAGGTTGCTTCGGGGGACCTTTACGTTCGTGAACCGTACCCGGGCCTGCCATGTTCCACGGATCCCACATTTGGATCGGTTGGCGCTGAAGATGTCGATGCCCTCCATGTCGGGAGTGCAGATCAATGCAGTGACCTTCGTCTTCTTCTTTCCGGATTTGGGATCCACCATCTCGTGCTTGCACATGGTGGTGAACATGCCCGACAGGGCGCCTGACGTCGCCCATTTCTTTTCACCGTTGATGATGTAGTACTTGCCGCAATCAGACTCGGTGCACCACGTCTCCTGGCCTCCCGCATCGCAGCCGACATTGGGCTCGGAGAGGCAGAAGGCACTCAACATGCTTGAAGCCATTCTTGGGAGCCAAGTATCCTTCTGTTCTTCGGTTCCAAAGAGATTGATAGCGCCGCAGCCAATCGATTGATGGGCGCTCACCATGACCGCGGTGGATCCGCAGGTTTGACCGATCCGTTCCAGCACTCGGTTGTAACTTGTGACTGTGAATCCGCCTCCACCGTATTGCTGTGGAATGATCATTCCCAACACGCCGATCTTGAACAGGCGGCGAATCGCCCAATCCGGAATATGCTCGTCCTGATCGATCTCGATCGTCGGATGTTCGTTCTTCAGGTAGGCATCCAGCACGTCCAGAAGTTCGTCACATCGTGCGCGTTCCGCCTGAGCTTCTTCAGGGAACGGAAATACAAGCTCTTCCCGGTAGTTGGCCCAGAAGAGGTTCTTGATGAACCCCATCGTCGCCGGATCGGGTCCAAGCATTTCCTGGGCATCCTGGATCTGCTTCCGATCTTTTTCGGAGATGTTTTTCAACTTGTCGACGAGTTGATCGTTGCTGGACACGGTGCGGTGCTCCAAAGAGGCGCGGGCGAGTTTAGTTCTGCTTGTCGAAGAAGGCTTCGAGACGAGCTCGGGTTGATGTCGTCGATCGCAGTGCGACCAAGCGTTGTTGTTCCGTCATGAGTGCAGCCGGGAAACCTTCTCGGAGTCCGGTTTCCACTGCATCGAGCACCGCATCGGACTCTGCGTTGTCGGGACTTTCGGCGCGAATCGAGTCAACGGCTGATTGAATGGCCCCGGGATGCTTGTCATCCAGGCACCGCGGAAGTCCATTCCTGTGCGGCTTTGGCTGTTGCTGGAGGATCCAGGATGTGGCTGCTGACATGATGTCGTCGGGCGTTTCTACAACAGCATCGATCAAACCAGTGGGCGTTTCGTTGCTCATGCTTGTCGTGCCGGTGACGATGCACTGCAGGGCTGTTCGGGGGTCGATTCGTGCTGGAAGCATCTGTGTGCCGCCCCAGCCTGGCAGCAACCCAAGTCCGCATTCCGGAAGGCCGATGGGATAGGGTTTTCCTTTTGCATTGGTCGCTGAGGCGATCAGGCCATCACAATGCAAAGCGATTTCAAGTCCACCGCCGAGTGCAGCACCGTCGATGCAGGCGGCAGTCGGGCAGGGCAGCAATGCCAACTTGGAGAAGACGCTGCTTCCAAATGCCAAGTATGCCCGAAGATCTTCATCATTCAAGGCATCGATTTCGCGGAGGTCGGCGCCAGCAATGAAGACCCTGCTGCAATCACTGCAGAGCAGCACACCTGTGATGTCATTGGCCACAGAGCATTCGAGCAGGGCATCAAGTGTCGCATCAAGTTGCTGCAGCAAGGCAGCGTCGAGGATGACTACGGGCCGATCTGGACTCGAGAGGTGGATCGATACGATCCCTTCCTCGGACCTCTTGCAGGTAAGCGGCGTGGATTCGAGGGCGGTGGGCATGGTTACGTTCGCGAAACGACTCCGTAGGGTGGTCTATGTCTCCCTTTCCGCGTCGCGATGCGGGATAGGGATCAAGTTGCAGGACGGACAAGAACACCCAAGGATGAAGAATGCCGCCATTCTGCATTGTCCAGGCCCACGGAGTGGGCCCAAAGGGACCCGGATCACTCGCGGAGGCTGTTGATCGTGGTTCCAAAGACCCACTTGCACCAGCCGTTCCTGACAAGTCACATTCTAGTCGATGGGGCTTGATTGTGCTCACAGATGAGAGCCACTGGAGGGTGCTGTATCGCTGTTTACTGGCTCAAAATGGATCTCAGACGCTCTTGCGCTTCAGATCCCGCAATGACCTGAGCAGACAATTGTGCACCTGTTATCGAGGGATCGTCGTCCATTGATCCATCCAGTTCATTGAGCCATTGTTTCGTAACGGCCATGGCCTGCTGCCCCCCGGCGGCCAACTCATGAGCCAGATGCAATGCGGCACTGTCCAGGTCCTCCTGAGGGTGGAGTTGATCCACCATGCCCAGTTGGAGTGCCTGCTGCCCAGACATCGTCCCACCTGTGAGGAGCAGGCTGCGGGCGCGACCAGCCCCAATTTTCTTGATAAGCCACGGGGCAACAACTGCAGGGCAGACGCCGAGGCTTACCTCGGGATATCCAAGTCGTGCTTCCGGGTGGGTCAATGCGATATCAGCGACAACAGACAAACCGCACCCACCACCAATCGCCGCTCCCTGTACACGTGCAATGACCGGAACAGGTAATCGACGCAATCGGCGGGCCGCTTCCGAAAGTCCCAAAAGCATCCCAGACATCGCCTGGGCATCATCAAGTACGCCCCGCAGGTCCATTCCGGAACAAAATGACTTTCCAAGACCCCCAAGGATGACAACACGGATGGTCCCATCATTCTCGATCGTGCCAATCGCGTCATTCAGATCAGCAATCAGTTCGATGGACAATGCATTTCGCTTGTCGGGTCGGTTCAGTTCAAGAGTGAACACGTCGTCGGTTCTGGTTGCTCGCACAAGATCTGCCATAGGAGCAGACTACCAGAGAAGAGTGCCGCACTCCGGGCATTTGGCAGCGTAGTCGAGTCCCTTTAGATCGTAGCTGCAGTGGGGGCATCGCCCCTTTTGGATTCGTTGCTGCCCTCGGGTGGCAAGATGCCTCGTATTCAGAATCATGCCGGTTCGAAGGAGTACAAGTGGAATTCGGACTGCAAAGTAGAGCACCATCCAGGTAATCGCAGTTCCAAAGAAGATCTCCCCCCAGAATGCACGAGGCTCTCCGCTGGTGAGGCCCACTCCAGCTGGCGCAATGCCGAGCAGTGCACTGGCCAAGGAATCTTCTGGAGAAACAGTGCCCATTGCCCTGCTCTCAGGTGGGTCATCAAGTGACCAACTGGCCAACAACCCCTCATTCGTAATGACGGTAGCGAAGGGCCAGCCACATTTCTGTTTCCAGGCTTCCCACTGGACGGCTCCATCTCCCGGCTCGGCGGCAACAAGGGTGATGCCCGTGGAGGACCACTCGACATCTGCTTCACCGTGCGCAATCATTGCTTTGCTGCAGATGAACTCGGCGGCATACCACTGGAACAGCATGGCCGCGATCAACGTGAAGAATAATGCCGCATCGGCTGCTCGGGCCCAGGGTGACTGTGGGATACCCACGGGGCCGATGATGAACCGCCACGCCCGGCGCCATCTTCTGCGCAAAGATCGTTTTCGATTCGAGCTGGTTCGAGAAGATGCAGTCACGTGTCGTGTGTTGAAGTCAAGGCCTGCAGTGCGTGACCAGGATCGTCCGCTCGCAGCAGCGTTTCACCGATGAGAAAACGGTGTATGCCCTGTTCCTGAAGGCGAGCAATGTCCGATCTGCTCCGGATGCCGGATTCGCACACAAGAATGTCCATGTGACTGGCAAGGTGGTCCAGCATACTTTCGACGTGGGCGAGATCCGTTTTCATTGTGTTCAGGTTTCGGTTGTTCACTCCAAGGAGACGCCTGTCGCGAAGAAGTGGTTTCACCCTGCGCAGGTTGTCAAGATCATGGACTTCAAAGAGTGTCGTCAGGCCGAGCTCATCGGCGAGCGAGGACAGTTCGTTGAGTTGATCATCATCAAGCAGCTCGGAAATCAGGAGCACGGCATCGGCCCCGGCGGCTCTGGCCTCCCAGATCTGATACGGATCGATCATGAAATCCTTCCGAAGGATTGGGAGCTTGATTGCACGATGGATAGCAGCGAGATCTTCAAGCGATCCACCGAAGAATGGAGCATCTGTCAGGCAGGAAATCGCCACGGCGCCGGCATTCTCGTATTGTTTGGCGATGTCTACTGGATCAGCACCACTTCTGATGTCTCCGCCCGAGGGACTTGTGCGCTTGAACTCGGCGATGACCCGCGCGTCGGATTGCCCCGGAGCTCCGGTGACGGCCTCAAAAAAACAGCGTGGAGCAGGCAGTCCATCAACTCTGGATTGCACTTGTGACAGTGGACAAGCAGCACGAGCGGCATCAACAGCCTTGCGGGTTTCTTCAGCAATGTCCTGGAGAGTGATGTTCATATGGTCTCTGGCGTGTATCGCCATACTGTGTTGTACCGAGAGCATCCTAGCCGCGGATGTCGTTGCGGAGGCAGATGAGCAGCCCACTTCTTTTTGGGAAACGTGGTGGGCGCCACTTGCGGGCATCATCATGTTCTATGTGGTCGTCAGTCGCCGCTGGATGCGGCTGACTCATCTTCCGCGATTCCCTTGGACATTTCGGCCCGGTACCGGTTTGCTGTTCTTCGCGGCCACATTATTCGCGGGCATCTTCGGTTCAGTCATCGGAGGCTTGATCTCAGGCCCATTGCCGGATGACTCAGTTGGTGCACTGAATGCTGAAGCTGCATTGCGGGTCATGACCATCGTGGCCTTCGTCAGCCTCCTCTTTCAGGGCGTCGTGTTGATGCTCATGCCGGGGTGGAGAAGTGGGCATGCCCGAGGGCAGGCCGACCGTCGTGCCTCAGTGGGCTCATGCATTCTCCAGGGGATCATCGCCATCATCATCGTGCTTCCGATTGTGTTGGGATTGGCAACGGTGTTGCAACTGATCACCGAGCGGGTGACAGGCACGCCTCCTGATCCACTTGCTCACGAGGCCCTGGTTGCTTTGGCCGATGGTCGGGATTCAGCATGGTTCTGGGGAAAGGCGATCTTGGTGGTTCTGGCGGCTCCAATCGTGGAGGAAGTGCTGTATCGCGGGCTCTTGCAGGAATCATTGCGTCGTCACAGGGTGCTGATGGGCGGCTCGCCGTGGGGCTCGATCATCGGGGCGAGCATCTTCTTCACCGTCATGCATCTCGGTGCCGTTGAGTGGCAGGCGATCCTGCCCTTGTTTGTCCTCTCGCTGGCTTTGGGGTGCGTGTTTGCCCGGACCGGGCGTTTGGTGGCTCCGATTGTCATGCATATGATCTTCAACGGGTTCAACCTCTTCTTCATCATTTAAGAGGCGGCTGGGTCGGTACACTGCTGAGCATGAGTACACAGGCAACAAAGATGCGGGTTCTTACTGGTGATACCCCGACCGGCAATCTGCACCTGGGGCACTGGGTGGGGTCGGTCAAACGACGCGTTGAAATGCAGGACTCTCACGAGTGCTTTTTTCTCGTCGCGAACATGCATGCCTTTACCACCCGATCGGACCAGCCAGATGCGATTCGGCAGGACTCGATTGAAATCGTGCGCGATGCACTCTGCATGGGGATCGATCCGGAAAAGAGTTCGATCTTCCTTCAGACGGAAGTGCCCGCGATCGCTGAACTGACCTACTTGTTCTCCATGTTGCTTCCGTTCAACCGTGTCATGCGCAACCCGACCCTCAAGGATGAAATGAAGGTCAAGGGCCTTGAGGACAACTACTCATTCGGATTCCCCTTGTATGCAGTGGGGCAGACTGCCGACATTCTCGCCTTTCGTGCCCATGCAGTTCCCGTGGGAGAAGACCAGGTGCCGCACATCGAGCTGACGCGTGAAGTGGCTCGACGGTTCAACAAGATGTACTGCGGCATCCCCGACAAGGCGCCAGATGAGGAACACGAATCACTCGGTGGAGTCTTCCCCATTCCATTAGCGGATGTTGGTCGTGTCGGACGCCTGGTAGGCACCGACGGCGAAAACAAGATGAGCAAGTCGCTTGGCAACGCGATTGAAGTCCGTGATTC
>JAQWRC010000183.1 GCA_029243925.1 Phycisphaerales bacterium | reverse complement strand
TGGTTGAGTTTGTTGATGGCGTCGATCGTGTGCCTTCGCATGTCGGGGCTCATGCCGTCTGGATTCGTGACCGCAAGCACGGGATCTCCTCCACTGCGGCATTGCACGCCATGATGGACGGTTGGCAGAAAGCCACTGCTCCAGGCTGACGTGCCAGCGGACGGTTTCTTTCCACCTGAGACGAGCACGATGAATGAAGGCAGATCCTGATTCTCGGTGCCAAGCCCCCAGGACAGCCACGATCCCATGGACGGCCGACCCTGAAGCATGTGTCCGGTATGCAGCAGGAGTTGTGCTGGCGCATGGTTGAACTGATCCGTATGCATCGATCGGATAATGCAGGTTTCGTCGACGATGTCCTTGAAGTGCGGCAGGAGTTCACTCACCCAGGCGCCGTTGCCGCCGACGCGGTCGAATGCGTAGGGAGTGCCCAAGACCTTCTCATTGGGGCCGACGAAGGCGGAGCGATCCGCGTAGCACTCCTGGGGAGCCGTTTCGCCATGGCGTTTGTTGAGCAGCGGCTTGTAGTCGAGCAGGTCGAGGTGCGGAGGCGAGCCAGCCATGTGCAGGTAGATGACCCGCTTTGCGGTCGCTGGGATATGGGGCAGCATCGGATTGACCAGCGAGTTGGATGGCGCAGCCATGATTCCATCATTCAGCAGTCCAGCAAGTGCGGCGGCTCCAAAGCTGCAGGTCGTCCGGCCGAGAAAGTGACGGCGCGTCATCGCTTCCACTTGAGCGGCATGGAATGTTTGCGGAATGGAGCGTGGATCATTCATGGTCTATTTACATACTCATCGAGGTTGAAGACGACGTTGCAGACCGCCGTCATCGCAGCGGCATCTTCCGCCGTCATCATTTCAGGAAGATCACCCCGCGGTGCTGTAGCCAATATACGGGCTTGATCTGGATGGTTCGCAGCTTCAGTCAGGGCTCGTTCGTAGAGCTCTTGAAGGATGATTCGTTCTTCGTCTGTGGGCGCCCTCGAGAGTGCCATGCCGAACAGCGTGTTTATGCGTCCATCGATATCGTGCTGGTCGCGTTCGATGAGCAGTCTCGCCATGGCTTGTGCAGCTTCTATGAAGACGGTGTCATTCAACAGGACAAGTGCTTGCAGTGGCGTGTTTGATCGTTGGCGGGTGATGACGCAGAACTCTCGTGAAGGTGCATCAAAGGTTGCGAAGGAGGGGTAGTGCCCGGTTCGACGCCACGTCGTGTAGAGCCCACGGCGATAGAGGTCGTCACCCGTACTTGGTTTCAGGACCAGCGAGGTGAAGGCTTGGGGCAGCATGCCATCTGGGAGATGGGGCAGTACGGACGGGCCACCAATGGGATCATTCACGAGAAGCCCGGCATTGAAGAGCGCTTGATCACGCAACTGTTCTGCGGAAAGTCGCAATCGAGGTGAGCGGGCGAGCAGCCGGTTGTCTGGATCGATTCGAGCCATGCCCTCATTGAGGCCTGCACCCTGCCGGTAGACCGCACTGGTGACCAGCAGTCGAGCCAGCGCCTTTGGAGACCACTGCAGTTCATGCATCCAATGCATGGCCAGCCAGTCCAGCAGCGCGGGGTGGGATGGGCGTGCGCCTTGCACGCCAAAGTCATCAACGGTGGACACCAGGCCTCTTCCGAAGAGTTCCGCCCAGAGTCGATTGACCTGCACTCTGGAGGTCATGGGGTTGTCTGCGTGAACCAGCCAGTCTGCAAGCCCCAGTCGATTGCGTGGGGACGCGTCTGGAAAGGCGTGGAGCACGTCCGGAACGCCTGGTTGCACAGCGCCTCGCTCCGTATCAGGCGCAAGAAAGCTGCCTCCGAGAAACAGATGGGTGGACCGCTGCTTGTCATCGGAAAGTTCCCGCAACACCAGAGCATTGGGGATGCTCTCCATGAATGCATCCCGCTGTTTTTTGGCGTTGGCGAGTTCGTCTCGCAGTGAGGCCAGTGATGCAGATCGTTCAAGGACATGTCGAGCCAGCACCGCCTGCTGCTGATCATCCCGTTGCGCTGAGGGAGTACTGATGATGCCGGCAATGGACTGTGGCAGTGGAAGCCCGGCACTGCTTTGATCGGTCACGCTCAGCCGGAAGTGCTCCAGCACATGCTGTGTTCCATGCGTCTGCCTGATCGTGATGCGCACCTGCTTGCCGTCGGTGTTCAGTGGATCCCTGAAGCGGAACACGGCAGCTTGATCCTGATCGTAGATCGGGGCAATGGCCCAGCCGGAAGTGGTCGAAAGGTCGCCGTCAATTGCATCGGCAACCAGGTAGTCCACCTGTTCGTGGGTCGCCTCTGACCCGGCGAACATGATTGGACTTGATTCAGCATTCGCTGACTGCACTTCAATTTCATTGACGACAAAGTTGCCGTGACTCGTTCGGCCCGGCCCATGTCCGTCTGGTCCCTCGATGGCTTCCAAACGGAGGGCTGTGATTTCATTCAATTCAGTACCAAGTTCGAGCACATAGGTGTCCGTCAAAGGGACATCACCGGTGGCGTGAATCACGCCATCGCCATCCATGGTCAGGGTTGCGCCCGATTCCGCCTTCAGCGAGCCAGACGCAAGCGTTGTCCATGCAGTGGAGTTCGGCCGTGCAGCGATCCATTGTTCGATGGCTTGCCGCACCTCTTCGTCAGGCGGATCAAGTCTTTGATCCAGTGCGTTGAATGCAGCGGCGCGTTGTTTCAGTTCCGCATGTTGGGTGGGTGTGGGCGCTTTGATGAACGGTGCATCATCGTCGAGATCGGCATCTTCAGTC
>JAQWRC010000116.1 GCA_029243925.1 Phycisphaerales bacterium | reverse complement strand
GATGAACTCCCGGAACTCTGGAACATCCTTCGAGGTGATATGAGCATCGTGGGGCCACGGCCACTGCTGGAAGAATACCTTCCGCTGTACAACGCGCAGCAGGCACGACGTCATGAGGTCCGACCTGGATTGACTGGCTGGGCGCAGGTGCACGGTCGGAACTCACTTGATTGGAACAAGCGATTTGAACTTGACGTCTGGTATGTGGATCACGCAACGCTCATGCTTGATGTTCGTGTTCTGCTGAAAACGATATTGCAGGTGTTTCGACTCCGGGAGACCACGTCATCGGGGCACGCGACGCAATCGAAATTCATGGGGAGCGAACAATGAGCCGGCTGATCATCCTCGGTGGCGGGGGCCATGGACGTGTGGTGGCAGATACTGCCAGACGAACGGGTCGTTGGGAGCATATTTTGTTTCTTGACGACGCCCCAGATCGCACCCGGGCGGAATCGGACTTCGCCGTACTTGGCACCTGCAAGGATCTGGATCAGGTGCTTCGTCCTGGAGATGAATGCATTGTTGCCATTGGGGACAATGGACAACGTCGAGCAATGTTGGATCAGGTGGATCAGCGTGCTGTTCCATTGGCGGTCATCGTCGACCCTTCCGCATCAGTGAGCGCGGATGCTTCGCTTGGACCCGGTACAGTTATCTTGCCGCAGTGTGCAGTGAATATTGGCGCTGAATTGGGCCGGGGCTGCATTGTGAATACTGGAGCATCTGTTGATCATGATTGCCGACTTGGTGATTGCATTCATGTGGCACCCGGCGCCCACCTAGGAGGGGATGTCTCCGTCGGTGATCTGTCATGGATCGGAATTGGAGCGAGCATCCGGCATGGAATTCGAGTCGGTGCGCGTGTCATGATTGGCGCCGGAGCAGCGGTGGTTTCGAATGTGGCGACCGGAAGCACGGTCGTCGGCGTTCCTGCAAGACCCCTTGAATCTTGAGTCCAGAAGCTATTGAGACGGGGCATTGCTCAAATCCCGTGATTGCGGGTTGAAATCAAATGCCTCAACTCGCCGGTTCATCACCTCTGGTGATGTTTAATGGATGATTTCACGTTCCCTTGCTCCGATAACCCGAGCAATCCATCACATTTCATCCTCGTGGATTTACGGGGTGTTCGGCTATGATCAGGGCAGTATGTGGGCCGTCATCTCCAGAATCATGAACTCCCTTGGCAACCTCCCTGCGCTGCCGAAGCGTTGCCTGATGGTGGGCTTCGATTTCGTCGCCATCGCGATTGCGGTCACACTGGCAGTCGTCATTCCGCTTTCGAGGGCTGATGATCCCGTAAGTGAAACAGCGGCCTTGTGGTGGCTTCTTCTGGTCATGCCACTGGTGTCGATTCCCGTATTCGCCTCATTCAAAATGTATCGATCCATCATTCGATACCTCGGTCCGAAATTCGCCATCACGATGTTCGCGGGCATATCGACTACGGCATTCGCGATGGGATTCATGGGGTTGATGTGGAGGCAGTACACAGACAACAACTTCTCACTGTGGTCACCTCTGATCTATGGCCTGATAGCAGCCGTACTCATCGGGGGGAGCCGCCTCGCCGTGCGTGGCTTCTTCAGAACCAGATCAAACACCGAGAAAAAATCAGTGCTCATTTACGGCGCTGGTCAGGCGGGGGCCAGATTGGTTTCCGCACTCGTGCACGGCAATGAGTTCCACCCGGTTGCATTGATCGACGACAACCCTGAGTTGTGGAAAAATGATATCCGTGGAGTACGTATTCTCTCACCAGCCAAGTTGGCTGAAACGATCACGCGATTTCAGATATCCGATGTGCTTTTGGCATTGCCTTCGGCTTCGAGAAAACGAAGACTTGAGATCGTCGAATCACTGCGTGACTATCCAGTGCGTGTTTCGACCATTCCCGGCTTGTTGGAACTTGTTTCAGGTTCTGCCAAGTTCGATGAATTGCGACCAATACGCATCGAGGATCTGCTCGGTCGAGAACCCGTGGAGCCCGATCAGGCCCTGCTTGAAAAGTGCATCACCGGAAAACATGTGCTCGTGACTGGAGCGGGGGGATCGATCGGATCAGAGCTGTGTCGTCAGATCATTCGGCAGCAACCAGAACGCTTGATCATGATCGATCTTGCTGAACACAACCTATACACCATTGAGCAATCTCTCAGATTGATAGTGGATGAAGAGGGACTTGATGTCGATTTGGTTCCGCTGCTTGGCAACGTGCTGGATCAGGAGCGAATGACGGAGTTGGTCCGCCTGTATGAGGTCCAGACGATCTACCACGCCGCGGCCTACAAGCATGTTCCCATCGTCGAGTACAACCTGGTCGAGGGAGTGCGGAACAATACGCTGGGCACCATGACCATGGCGAGAACTGCAGTTGCCTGCAACGTGGAACGTTTCGTACTCATTTCAACTGATAAGGCGGTACGCCCAACCAATGCGATGGGCGCCACCAAGCGGATGGCGGAACTGGTGCTTCAAGGCATGGGTGGATCAGGCACGGTATTCAGCATGGTGCGGTTCGGTAATGTTCTGGATTCATCCGGTTCCGTCGTTCCACTGTTTCGGCGTCAGATCGCATCCGGCGGTCCAGTAACCGTGACGCACCCCGACATCATCCGCTATTTCATGACCATTCCCGAAGCGGCTCAACTTGTGATCCAGGCGGGCTCACTGGGCAGTGGCAGTGATGTATTTCTCCTGGACATGGGTGATCCGGTGAAGATCGTGGATCTGGCAAGGACCATGATCCGGCTTGCTGGGCTCGATGAAATCACGGACGAGTACCCAAGCGGTGACATCGCTATCGAGTTCAATGGGCTGCGGCCTGGTGAAAAACTCTATGAAGAGTTGCTCATCGGAAATGCGACGATGGATACCGGGCATCAGCAGATTCTTCGTGCGACGGAAGATGCGCTGCCGGATGGTGTATTGAATACGGCGCTTGATGACATTTCAGCTGCCGTCGATGCTGGAGACTGTGCTCGAATCATGAGCCTGCTCCAGAGGCATGTTCAGGGATACGAACCGGCCAATGGCCTGGTTGATTTCACATGGGCTGAGAAACTCGCGGCTAAGGCTCAAGGTGATTGCGCATCAGCCGAGCCCCTGATCAAAACGAGCCCGCTTCCATCGTCGGAAAGAACACAATCCCGTGACGAGATCGCCGACTCGGTGTCCTGATCCGGCTGCCTGCCGGAGTTTAGGTGCTGACAGTGCTTTTCGCGCCGATCCATTCGACGATGGTGTCGGAGACATGCTGCAGTTGCTGCTCGGTGAGATCCGGGTAGATGGGCAGTGCGATCGTCTCCCGCGATGCCAGAAGTGACTCGGGGAGATCTTCGGGGGCGTATCCAAGGTCGGCAAAGCATTCCTGCATGTGCAGTGGAACCGGATAGTAGATTTCGGTTCCGATTCGATGTTCCGTGAGATGCGCCCGGAGATCATCCCGCATTTCGGCCGGCACACGAATGATGTATTGGTTGTAGATGTGGCGTGCCGGGGCGGGATTCTCGAACGGTGTGCGAAGTGGGAATCCCCCAT